>CAYPVG010000321.1:0-3916 GCA_964414085.1 uncultured Boseongicola sp.
GTGACAGCACCAAACAAATTCGAGGCACTCGCCGCCCACGACGCAATGGTCGCCATGTCGGGCGCGCTGAAAGCGGCTGCGGCCAGCCTTTTCAAAATAGCCAACGATATCCGTTTGCTCGGCTCCGGCCCGCGCTGCGGACTTTATGAGCTACTCCTCCCCGAAAACGAGCCCGGCTCCTCTATCATGCCGGGCAAGGTCAATCCGACTCAATGTGAGGCCATGACCCAGGTTTGCGCCCACGTTATCGGCAACGATGCCGCCGTTGGATTCGCCGGTAGTCAAGGCCACTTCGAACTCAACGTTTACAAGCCCATGATGGCCTATAACGTGTTGCAATCCATGCAACTTTTGGGCGACGCGGCCAAAGCCTTCACCGATAACTGTGTGTCCGGCATCCGCGCCAACGAAAAGCGCATCGACCAGCTTATGCGCGAAAGCCTGATGCTCGTGACGGCCCTGGCGCCTACCATCGGCTACGACAATGCAACGACAGTTGCGAAGACCGCGCACAAGAACGGAACAACCCTCAAAGAAGAGGCCATCGCTCTCGGTTTCGTCGACGAGGCGACCTTTGACAGCGTGGTTCGTCCAGAAAAAATGATCGGTCCAAAGACGTGACACTCGTCAACCTCAACAAGGCGCGCAAAGAAAAATTGCGCGCCGAAAAACGCAAGAAGGCAGACGAGAACGCCGTAAAGTTCGGCCGCTCAAAGGCAGATCGTGCCGCTGACCAGACCGCGAACACGCGGGCCGATACACATCTCGACAACCATAAACGCACGCCATGAGCGGCCGCCCCGTCAAACGCTCGCTCACGCTCAAAGGACATCGAACGTCGGTGTCACTAGAGGATGAATTCTGGCAGGCATTCCGCGACATTGCAGCGGAAAGCGGGTGCCCTATCAACGAGTTAGCCGCCGAAATTGATGCAGACCGCGGGACCGAACGTGGCCTCGCATCTGCCATCCGCGTCTTCGTTTTGGACCACTATCGCTAAGCACAGCATCCAAGCGACACCACTCGCAGTCGCCGTACTACGAACGCCTTTGAATGCGTAGAAAAATGCCGTCCTTTGACCGTACCGTCAGATGTGCAACGGGGATCGGAGCATCCTTCACTTCCGCCTCGTAATGCGCAAGCAACGCACTCAACAACACCGTTGCCTCAACCATCGCAAATCCAGCACCGGGACAAACGCGCGGCCCTTGTGAGAATGGCAAAAACGCATCCCGCGTACCGCCCTCATCCCAACGACTAGGATCAAAAGCGTCAGGGCTGCTCCAATACCGATCGTTCCGATGCAGATGCCAGGGGGAGATCACGATCTGATCCCCAACGCGCACAGGCCGCTTGCGCATTTCGCCATCCGTCGTCGCCTCCCGCACCATCATTGGCACTGGGGGGTAAAGGCGGAGCGTCTCACGCAGAACATTCCGGGTGATTTTCATTTTGGATAACTCAGAAAAATCAGGACCTTCCCAGAATTCTCTGGTCTCCTCAGCGACCGCCTCGCCCCATTTGGGTGACGCTGCAAGCAACCAAACAGCCCACGATAAAAGCGCCGCGCTGGTTTCATGGCCTGCGAGGAAGAAAATCATGACCTGATCGACCATCTCCTTTGGCGAAAAGGTCTTCCCAGTCTCAGGGTCCGGGGTCGTCATGATCTTGGTCGCAAGATCGTCCGGTGCGTTGTCTGCCTCAATCTCCTTTTCCCTGCGGCGAACGAGCTCCTGCACCGCCTGTCGAAGGCTCCGCGCGGCGTCACGAGTGGCCCGGCGATGAAATGGGGGAAGCCACGGAATCAGAGCTGACGTCGTGGCGACGGGCTGCTCTCGCTGAAACGTTTTGAACGCCCTGAATGTCTCCGCCGCCAGTTCGTCTTCGATGGGAACGGAAAACAACGCCCGGAAGATAACGTCGGCTGTCACGTGGCTCGCCCAAGCCTCAACATCCAAGTCGCCCTCTTCCAGCCGCTCAAGCGCTGACTGCGCTGCTTCGACCATGGACGGAAACGCCTCACGCACGCGTCCACCCTCGAAGGCAGGATCAATGATGCGTCGTTGCGCCGCCCATTGATCGCCGTTGGTGACAAACACAGACTGACCCAAAAGGACACGCAGCCCCGATGTCACGCGTCGCGATTTTGGGTATGCCTTTGGCGAGCCTTGCAAGACACCCTCAATCAACTCCGGTTCGTTGATCATTAAAGAGCGAAAGAACGGCGTACGGAACTCGGCCATCTTGGCCCGATAAAGACGTTCGGGTTGGGCCGAAAGAATATCCTGACGGAAAAGCTTCCAGTATTTCCAGAGAGATACGCGCCCCGCGCGAGATTGGGGCTTGGGCGGGATCATGTCACTGTTGAGGTAAAACGCGACGCCACAACATCAATCCTACTTGGGGACGTTCTCCGCCCCCTGAAGCGCGCACCGAGCGTTTGCGGCCCCGCCGTGATTTTGAAGTAATCGTAATCACCGGGCCGATCGAAAGCACAGATGTACTGAAAGTGAAGACGAAAGAACCGCCATTTGAGCCGCGCCTTCCACTCGCTGGACAATGTTTGAGAGAAAGCAGCGGAAAGAATAAGCGGCCATTGCTGCCCTTTTGAAGGTGCAACACCCGAGACCGAAACCGGGTCTGTCAGTGCAAAACAGCACCCGTCCGACGGTGCCGTGACATCGACCCAGGTAATCTCCTGACAGGTCGACAAAAGGCGTAAATCGCGGCGAATACGTTTTGCATCCGGCAGGAAGCTCATCATCGGGATGACCTGGCCAAGTGTTAGCAAAGACAGGTTCGGACCAGTCTCGGACACCCTCTGCAGTCGAACAATATCTGCAACGATCGAAACGGCCATCTGAGCACCTGAGCTGTGCCCAACGATCAGGACCTCGTCGATATTTTCTCGAAGCGCCGCCTCGATCCGATGACGAAACTCGTGCAGGCGCGCTTCAATCTCGTCCGGGTATGCCCCACGTTTAGAAGCCGAAAAGGCGTAGTCCTGCATCAGGTAGTACGCAAATGTTCGATCGTCCTTGGATTTGAACCATCGCAACGTCCCAAGCAACATAGGCAGGAACAACCCCCAGAATACGGCGCCGCCCGCCAAACCCCACACCCAGCTTCCGACCTGCACATCACGATCAATCCAGTCGAGCGCAATACCACCAAGCCAATACATGGCTGCAACTGCCAGTCCGGAAAGTCCGCTTGCAACCGCTAGGGCCAACAGAAGTTGGCCGAGCAGCATCACAATCGGATAAAGCGCTGCAATTACAGGCCCCTTCGCAAGCCAGCTCAACCGACGAAACGTGCCTGTCGACAAATAAATCCAAGCTGTACGGATCAGAGCATAATACGTACCGGCAATGCCGGCGCGCATCGAACCACGTACCAGATCATGCCAGACCAATACATCGAACTTAGTAAGTGTTCGCGCCCCATCGACTTCCGCTCTGGTTCGCCAGCCGGTATCACGGGGATCGCTTTTCTGTTCAATGCGGTAGTCTGAGATCGCCGCCTGTTTTTGGCTTTCACTACGATAAAGCTCGCGGTAGCGCCGTGGCGGGTGCGGGTCGTAGCCCGGGATATAAAACACCCGACGTCGAGACACCTGAGATTTGCGGCGAGGCAGCATGGCGGGACGTTAACGCAAGGAATTTGCGGCGAGAAGTCCAATTCTCAAAAGCATTCTAACGACCTGAAGAAGCTCTGGCGTGGGGAAACAATGCCGCTGATATCACCCGAATGTCTGCAAGACTGGGAATTGCTCGTTCAGCCACCAGGCAAAATCTGTGAATGCGCCGGTCACCATCAACAGCCCAACAGTCCAGAGCAAAAGCCCCATGACGCGTTCGATGCGATCCATATGACGACGCATCCATGCCATGAGTCCGGTCATTTTTGGGAAGAA
>CAYPVG010000322.1:0-12415 GCA_964414085.1 uncultured Boseongicola sp.
CTATGCTGCGCTGGACCTCGGTACGAACTCGTGCCGAATGCTGATTGCCCAACCCAAGGGCAACCAATTCCATGTTGTCGACAGTTTTTCAAAGTCAGTTCAGCTTGGCGTTGGCCTTGAGCGGTCTGGCCGCCTTTCAACGGCGTCTATGAATCGAACCATCCAAGCGCTGACAATCTGCGCAAGGAAGCTTTCAAAGCATCGCGTCGAGCGGATGCGCTTGGTGGCAACCGAAGCATGCCGCCGCGCGAAGAACGGTACGGAATTTCTTGAAAATGTTCGAAAACGCGCTGGGCTAACCCTGGACATCATCGCACCTGAGGAAGAGGCGCGACTTGCCGTGATTTCCTGTGCTCCGCTGGTGTCGACCAAGACAGATCAGCTTTTGGTCGTGGATATTGGTGGGGGATCGACCGAGCTTGTCTGGATAGACTTAAGCGATGTTCCGAATATTGAGCGGCAGAAGGCGATCATGAAGCTTCATGCCGGTTTCAAGCAGAATGGCAGCGCCGAGGGTCCTGCGGCGCGTGTTGTGGACTGGATCTCTGTCCCTCTGGGTGTTGCGACATTGCGCGATCAGTTCAACGATGTGGAAAGCGACTCGGCGCGATTTGCCTTGATGAGTTGGTATTTTGAGGAACAGCTCGCAGAGTTCTCGCCTTACGAGTCCGAGCAGGCACGCGAAGGGTTCCAGATCATTGGAACGTCCGGGACTGTGACTACGGTCGCGGCCAGCCATCTTGGCCTGCGGCGGTATGACCGGAACAAAGTCGACGGATTGCGGATGACCTCTGATCAGATCGACACTGTTATTCGCAGTTATCTCGACATGGGCCCCGAAGGGCGCCGGACGGACCCGCGCATCGGACGGGACCGACACGCTTTGATTATGTCAGGCGCTGCAATCCTTCAGGCGTTGTTGCGCGTTTGGCCGACAGACAGGCTTTCCGTCGCGGACCGCGGGCTCCGCGAAGGATTGCTCTACGCTCAGATGTCGGCGGACGGCGTTTTGGACGATGGTCCTTACTGACCGTTAGTTGCCGCGATTGTGTGTGCGTGCGTAAAGATCGGCAACGATCTTGCTGGCGGTCTTCTCGAACAGACAGGGAATGACGGCGTGAACGAGTGCTGCGCCAGCTGCTGCAAATAGCTTTAGAGAAAATCCAAAGGCAAATTTGGCGTGCTCGCCGTAGGTTTCATCTACGCTTGCGGGGTGGTCCATGAACATACGTGCCAGCATTTTCATTATCCTTAGTTGCCTGTTGATGTTGTGAAGAGTCGCACGATTGTTGTGAGAATAGTTCCCAAAGATGAACTGATTTGGTACAATGTTGGGAAAAATGTATCAGGATGATGAAATGAGTGAGACGATTGATGCATTAGATCGTAAGATTCTCTCCAAACTGCAAACCGACGGATCGATCGGGCTTGAAGCACTTGGAGAGGCCGTGGGTCTAAGTCGGAACGCTGTTTGGCGGCGGATGCGCGCATTGGAGCAGGCGGGCTTTATCCGGGAACGCGTGGCCATTCTGGACGCTGAACGTCTTGGGTTGAAGCTTTCTGTCTTCATTCAGATCCGTACAAATCGACACGATCCGGATTGGTTAAGCAACTTCGCGAAGGCAACGCGCGAGATGCCATCCATACTAGCGGCATATCGCATGTCAGGAGACCTGGATTACTTGGTCCATGCTCGGGTTGAGGACATGGCAGCGTATGATCTGCTGTATCAGGAGTTGATCCGCCGCGTGGACATGTCGGACGTCTCGGCCAGTTTCGTTATGGAAGAACTAAAGGAAACGACGGCTTTGCCGCTTTGAAGTATCCTGGTTAGCTCCAAGGTCCGCGGTTTCGTCGACGGGGTACGGTTGGGATCACGGTTTTCACGCGTCGATACTGAGTTTCCGGATGGGGTGGGTGGCCGTCGTTCGCACTCCAGAATGCCACCGCACCCCGTTTCAGCCAAAGCGGAATTGTCAGAAGCAGCCCCGCAACAAAGCCACCCGCGTGGGCCCAATAGGCGACACCACCGCCTTCGGTTGGCGTGGCGGCCCCTTGGACAAGTTGAATGCCAAACCAAGCCCCCAGCACGATCCACGCGGGAATAGGAATGATGCGGATGAAGATGATGATGAATATCAGGACATCTACCCGGGCCTTTGGGTAGAGCAACAGATATCCACCCATGACACCGGCAATGGCCCCGGACGCGCCAACCATTGGGACTGTGCTGGATGGGTCTGAGAGAAACTGTGCCGCTGCAGCCGCGAAACCGCCCACAAGATAGAACAGCAGGAAAGGTACGTGTCCCATCTCATCTTCGAGGTTGTCGCCGAAGACATAGAGGAACAGCATATTGCCCCCGAGATGCATGATCCCGCCGTGGAGGAACATCGACGTCAAGAAGGTAGAAGGATCCGCGATCGCGGGTACGAGACCGTAGGTGAAAAAGAACTCGGCCAACGCGCGTTCGTCGCTGAATAGCCTGTAATACCCTAGAAAAATCAGGATGTTGGCAATGATAAGAGCCCAGGTCACGTATGGTGTGCGAAGAGACGGGTTGTGGTCACGAAACGGAAACATGGCATCAGCCCACCTGTTTCGGGGAGAAAGGTCAAGCAGGACGGAAGGTCAGAGTGAGACAGACGTCTAGAAAGTGCGTGAAAGTAGTGTGACTTGACCAAACAGCACAAAGACGCACCTTAGAGAGATGCGCTTCATATTCATCATTCCCTTCCTCGCCGCTCCAGCTTTCGCTGATTGCCCGCCACCGCCCGACATAGCTGCAGCTGCTGATGCGCTGATAGCCAAGGCACAAGCCGCACCGGACGAAGGAACGGCGCGTCCGATCTCGGGGCAGCTTTGGGAGCTTTGGGCGACCGCGCCGGATGAACAGGCGCAGGCGCTTCTGGACCGGGGCATGTCCGCGCGGGCGTCCTACAACTTTGTTGAAGCTCTGGATGCATTTGATCGGCTGGTCGACTACTGCCCGGATTATGCTGAAGGGTACAATCAACGCGCCTTTGTGAATTTCCTCAGGCAAGATTTTGCTCTGGCACTGGTCGATTTGGATTTGGCGATCGAACGTTCGCCGCGCCACGTTGCGGCGATCAGTGGGAAGGCGCTCACTCTGATGGGACTCGGTCGAGACGAGGAAGCTCAGATCGCGTTGCGTGAGGCCGTTTCCCTCAACCCGTGGATTTCAGAGCGCGCCTTGTTGGTCGAGCCTGCGGGTGAAGAGCTTTAACGGCGAACTTTCATCAATTGGCGTCTTTTCATCCTGAAGTGGTCTGCATAGTGTGCGGGCGGATCGCGCGGTGCGATCACCACGTGCCCGCGTGGTGGAATGGTAGACACAAGAGACTTAAAATCTCTGGGCCGGAAGGCCGTGCCGGTTCGAGTCCGGCCGCGGGTACCACCTAACCTCTATACTGGTAGCGACGACGCTCTGCCCGAAGGTTTGAGATTTCCAGACGCAGCAAAAGACGCTCGCCAGTCAGCGTTGCGCGGTTCGGGTCATCTGGGTCGAGATCGTGCATCAGACGGGAAATGTCACGAATGCGATCTTGGGCGTCCTCTATGTCGCGCCCCAATCGATACCACGTGAGCCCGCGTTCGTTTTGAGCCAACAGTGGAGGGCGCGCGTCCAGCGGACAGACAGGGCGGAGACGATCGCCGTCGGCACCCTCATTATAAGCGTTCCGCGGAGTGCAGTAGAGCTTCAGGCCTTCTTGTCTCCCTGCCTCCCAAAGCGTTTTGTTCGGTGCAATGCCGTAGTCATTGCAAGCACGCGCGTGGTTGAAAATGCGATCAGGCGACTGTCCGTTGGCGCCATCGTTGAATCCGATTTGTTGCCAATCGCCTTCTTTGCAGGTGTCTTCTGAAAGTGAGGCGCAAGACGCCAGGGCGAGAAACCCCAATACGGCAAAAATGCGGGTGGGTGTTACTGGTCCAAACTTGATCACTGGGCGCTCCGGCACTGATTCATTTACACACCTTCGCTGTAGCAAGTTTCGCGATGATATGAACTATCAGCTGTTCATTCGCTTGTGAGCTTTGGGCGGAACGTCTATCGAAGGGCGCAAAGGAGCGGCAGGTATGGCCAAGAAAACAAGTGGACGTGGCGCGCGTGACCTCCGTGTGAAGGTCAAAAGCGCTCGTGGCCGTAAGTTGAGCTCAACACGGTGGCTGGAGCGCCAGCTGAACGACCCCTACGTGCGTCGCGCGCAAGCGGAGGGGTATCGCGGACGCGCGGCTTTCAAGATTTTGGAATTGGATGATAAGTACCGGTTTCTTGTTCCGGGCGCGCGCGTCGTTGATCTTGGCTGCGCACCGGGCGGTTGGTGCCAGGTGGCTGTCAAACGCGTGAATGCTCTCGGCGAGAAACAGGGCAAAGCTGTCGGACGTGTGCTGGGCGTGGATTTGCAGGAAGTTGAGCCCATCGCAGGGGCCGAAATTCATCAGTTGGATTTCATGGAAGATGGGGCTGACGACAAGGTGAAGGCGTGGCTTGGTGGCAATGCGGACGTCGTGATGTCGGACATGGCAGCATCATCTTCGGGGCATAAACAAACGGACCACCTGCGCATCGTCGCCTTATGCGAGGCCGCGGCCGAGTTGGCGTTTGACGTGCTTGATCCAGGTGGAACCTTCGTTGCCAAAGTGCTGGCAGGCGGCGCTGAAGGATCGCTCCAGACCCTTCTCAAGCAACGGTTCACATCTGTGGCGAACGTTAAACCGCCATCATCGCGTTCGGACAGTTCAGAGAAGTTTGTGGTCGCGCGCGGCTACAAAGGGCGGGCAGACGACTGAGGAAATCTCCGTCTCAAAGGTTCTTTTCTGCGAACCGCCATGCGTCTTCTACGATGTTCTCAATGCCACTTTCTTGCGCCGTCCAGCCCAAGACGTTGCGTGCTTTATCTGCGTTCGCAACCAGTCGCGCGGGGTCGCCGGGGCGGCGCTTAGTTTCTTCGACGGGGAAGTTCTTTCGGGAGATGTGAGCCACTGCATCGACAACTTCGCGGACGCTCAGGCCGCTGCCCGTACCTAGGTTAATGGCGCGAAAGCCTGCGTTTTCGCTTTCAAGCAAGTTCTTCACCGCAGCCACGTGGCCCGATGCAAGGTCGGCGACGTGGATATAGTCGCGAATGCAAGTCCCGTCCGGCGTATCGTAGTCGGTTCCGTAGATTTTGATTTGAGGTCGCTGTCCGCGAGCGGCTTGAATAACTAGCGGGATGAGGTGCGTTTCCGGATCGTGGCGTTCTCCGGTACGGCCTTCCGGGTCTGCGCCTGAGGCGTTGAAATAGCGAAGCGCGATTGACTGGAGACCATGCGCGGTTGCGCAGGATTCAAGGATGACTTCGACCATGGCCTTGCTGTCACCGTAGGGATTGATCGGCGCGCGCGGGAGGTCCTCTGTCAGAAGTTCGCCGTCGGTGCGGTTGCCATAAACAGCTGCAGTCGAAGAAAATACGAGGCGCGAGACACCTGCGGCCTGCATGGCCTTTAGACGCGAGAGCGTACCAGCGACGTTGTTTTCGAAGAACGGCACGGGCGTAATCACCGACTGACCGGCCTCGATCAATGCTGCAAAATGCACGACACACACGACGTTGTGTGCTTTCAGTGTCTCGGTCAGTTTGTCGGTGTCAGCGAGATCACCTTCTACCAGGTTGTGCCCAAAGCACGCATCACGGTGCCCCGTGGAGAAATTATCGTACACGACAGTTTTGAAGCCCGCTTCATTGAGGGCAAGGGTCGTATGAGAGCCGATATAGCCTGCGCCGCCGACGATGAGGATACAGGGTGTGTCTGCCATGGAAGGTCCTTCGAAACGAAATGCGTCGTCTGGGGTTAAGTGATCGCGATGATCCGCGCCTCGGGGAATCCGCTGTTAATTGCCTTGCGCCAGTCGTCGAACTTTCCTTTTTCGACGAGAGCGACGATAGAGCCACCAAAGCCGCCGCCCGTCAGGCGTGCACCCGACGCACCGGCTGCTATGGCGCCTTCGACGAGCGCATCTATCTCGGGCAGAGAAACGGCGTAATCGTCGCTCTGCGAAATGTGACTTTCAATCATCAGCTTGCTGAACAGCTGTGTATCTCCTGCCGCCAGCGCCTCTACACCGCTCTTAACGCGCGCGTTTTCTGTCACGATGTGGCGGGCGCGAGCGCCAAGTGGGTCTGGCAGAGCAGAGATTCTGGCCAGATCGTCTGTTCCCAAATCACTTAGCAATTCGACGCCAAGCTGCTCGCAGGCGGCGTTGCATTCGGCGACACGCTGTTCGTATCCGCCGTCGGTCAACTTGTGGCCGACACCAGAATGGGTGACCACGACGTGGTGCGTATCTGGCAAAGACGCTGGCTTGTATTCGAGTGTGCGTGTGTCGAGCGCCACTGCAGACCCCGGCGTGCCAACGGAAACTGAAAACTGATCCATGATACCGCAGGGCATGCCCATGAACTGGTTTTCGGCTTTGCGCGCAAGAATTGCGATGTCGACTGGTGAAAGCTCGATATCAAACAACTTGCAAATCGCGCGCATCGTGGCCACTTCCAAGGCAGCTGAACTAGACAGGCCCGAACCGACCGGCAGGTTGGTTGCGACCATAACCGAAAGACCGGTGGTCACCTCGCGCCCGTCCAGAAGGTGGATCAGACTTCCGAGAACATAGTCGCTCCAATGCCCCGACGGGCTTTCCGACAGACTGCGCTTGGCTGTTCCTTCGAAGGCGGAACTTGAAATCTCGATAAGTCCCTCGGTGTCGTTTTTGCTGATTGCGACTGCAGTTCCGAGCGACAGGGGCATCGGAAGAACAAAGCCACCGTTGTAGTCGGTGTGCTCGCCCAGAAGGTTCACGCGTCCGGGCGCGTAAGCGGTTGTTTCAGCTTCGCGACCGTACGTTTCCGCGTGTGCACGCTTAACGCTTTCCAAGAGTTCGGACATTGACATCTTATGCGGTCTCTTTCGCATCTTTGTAGTGAACGCTGCCTTGATCGCGCAGTTGGGCGGCTGCGGTCTCGGCGGTCAGGTCCCGTTGAGATTCCGCAAGCATTTCATAGCCTACCATGAACTTCTTCACGGTCGCTGAGCGCAGCAGAGGAGGGTAAAAGTGCGCGTGCAATTGCCAATGCGCCGTGTCGGCATCGTTAAATGGCGCGCCGTGCCAGCCCATCGAATACGGGAACTCGGTTTGGAACAAATTGTCATACCTCGTGCAGAGCGCCTTTAGAATCTGTGCGAGCGATGCGCGTTGGTGTGCTGTCAGGTCAGGTAGGCGAGCGGCGCTGGCTTTTGGCAAAAGAAGTGTCTCGAACGGCCATATGGCCCAATAGGGCACGACCGCGATCCAGTCTTCGTTTTCCAAAACGGTTCGTTCGCCCAACGAGGCCTCAAGGGCCGCATAGGACACCAAGAGGTTTTCACCTGTGGAATCCAAGTACTCAAGCTGCGCTTGGTCTTCGCGTGCTATTTCATTGGGAATAAAGCTCGATGCCCAAATCTGGCCGTGAGGGTGGGGGTTGGAACACCCCATAATCTCGCCCTTGTTTTCGAAGACGGCAACGTTTTGATGCGTTTCCCCCAGCTCGGCGGTTTCGCGTGCCCAGAGTTCAACGACGCGTTCGATGTCTGGCACGTCCAACTCGGGCAGAGTCAAATCGTGTCGCTCGGAGAAACAGATTACACGGGCGGTTCCACTTACAGGCTGCGCTGCCAGCAGCGGACTGGGCGAGGTTGGTAGCTCGCCGGATTCTGGCAAGAGAGCCGGGAAATCGTTGGGGAAAACGTACGGACCGCGATACTCCGGGTTAACCTCGCCGTTGACGCGTGTGTTGCCCGCGCAGAGATAGCACTTGGGGTCGTGAGCAGGTTTGTTCGATGCAACGGCTTCCTCGGACTTTCCCTGCCATGGCCGCTTGTTTCTGTGCGGCGAAACCAAAACCCACTCTTGCTTGAGCGGATTGTATCTGCGGTGTGGGTGGTCATTTGATGGATGAGACACTGATTTCCTCGGGTCACTTCGGCCATTTCAGCACGCTAGCGCCGAACGAGCTTTCATTTGAAATTTTGATGAATGCTTTCGCTAAAGCATGTGGTGCGTTGCCATAGAATTCTGTCGAATCCTTCTTACTGCCTAATTTGAGGGACTTCCATCTAGGCCATGCATTTGGATTCTCAGGCTGTGCTTTGAAGCAATTGCGATTGACAAGCATCGCAGACCACTTTGCACGACCATTTCATGAGCAGCACTGATAACAATTTCAGTGGAGGGGGCTTCTGGATCACCAAATACGTTTCAATTCTCGATTCTATCGCGCACGATTGACCAGATTCGAAGTTTTTTTTGCGGGATTTGGCGATGGCTCATTTGAGTAAGTGTTTTCTTTTCTTTTTAGCTCTTTGTTTCAATCCTACTTTAGCACTTGCCTCTGAATCCGAGCCGAGAGTCGCGTTCATTACTGAAGTTCGGGCTGGGAGTGACGGAGTAACTCGGCAGTTTTTTGGTTCTGTGGTGGCGCGGCAGACGGTTGATTTGGCGTTTCAAGTCGGTGGTCAAATTGTTGAACTACCTGCCCAGGAGGGCGAGTTCATTCCGGAAGGTGGCCTTGTGGCTGCTTTGGATCTTGAACCCTTTGAATTGCAACTGCGTCAGGCGGAACTGCAGTTCGAACAGGCTGAGCGAACGTTTGCGCGTCTCGAACAGCTCGGCGCGACAGTTAGCCAGGCGCAAAAGGATGATGCAGAGACACAGGTTGGTTTGGCGCGTGTGGCTCTTCGAAACGCTGAAGTGGCATTGGAGAACGCAACGCTGACGGCACCGTTCACCGCATTGGTTGCAAGCCGGAATGTTGCTAACTTCACCACGATCGGTGCTGGGACTCCCGTGGTGAGACTGCATGATATGTCTGAGTTGCGCGTCGAGATCGACGTTCCCGAGGTTCTGTTTCAGCAGGCCGGGGACGACGCCGACATTCGACTCGAAGCACGGTTTCCGACAAGCGAGAGCACCTATCCTTTGGAAGTGCGGGAGTTTAACGCCGAAGCCTCAAATGTTGGGCAAAGTTTCCGAGCGACGTTGGCCTTGGCCTCGGACGAGCGCGTAAATGCACTACCGGGAAGCTCCGTGACAGTTCTGGCGACGATCTTTCAGGATGACCCCGAAATTCTAATCCCGCCGACAGCCATTCGATTAAAGAATGACGGATCGGCGACGGTAATGCGGTTTGTTCCGGGCGAGGGGACAACAGGCACAGTGGAAGAGACGCCGATTTCCGTTTCGGCGAACCGAGCCGGATTGGTTCAGGTCACCGAAGGGCTGTCTGTGGGCGACGAGATTGTTCGTACTGGTGCAGAAGCGCTGAGTGACGGACAGACCGTACGTCGGTTCGAGGGGTATTAAGTTGTCGAGTGCTACCTTTTCGATCGCGCGTGGTTCGATCAACAGGCCTATCTTAACATGGCTATTGATCCTGATTTGTCTCTTTGGCGGCATTTGGGGGTTTTCGTCTCTTGGACGGCTTGAGGACCCTGCCTTCACGATCAAGCAGGCGGTCGTGGTCACGCAATATCCCGGCGCCTCTGCCGAACAGGTCGCACTGGAGGTTTCAGAGCCTCTGGAGGCGGCGATTCAGCGTATGGCGGAAGTGGACAGGGTCATATCGACCAATCGCCCGGGCGTTTCGCGATTAGACGTACTGGTTGAGGACACGGTGCCTGGAAGCGATCTGCCGCGCATCTGGACGGAGCTAAGAGAACGGATCACCAATATCCAGGGCGAGTTACCTGACGGCGTTCCTGCGCCATTTGTCGACGACGGTTTTGGAGATGTTTATGGGATCTTTTTTGCTGTCACGACTCCGGGTCTTGCCGACGGGGAGATCTATGATCTGGCCACCTTCCTTAGACGAGAGCTTCTGGCAGTCGAGGGTGTGGCCGATGTAGCGGTTGCCGGATTGCCGGAGGAGGCGATTTTTGTCGAACCTGATTTGGCACTGGCCGCTAATATAGGCGCCAATCCGCAAGCACTTGTGCAGGCCATCGCAAATGCCAATTCGGTTGCGTCAGCGGGTTCAGTTGATGTCGGCCAGGGCACGCGAACACGCATCGAAACACCCGAGGGATCAAGTTCTGTTAGTGAGATAGGTTCACTGACCATCGGCGTCGGCGGTGAGATCATCAATCTGGTCGATATCGCGCAGGTCAGTCGCGGACGCGTGGCGCACCCGGGTCAAGTCATCCGCTTCAATGGGGAAGAGGCCTTCACTCTTGGCGTGTCGGGCATAAGCGACCAGAACATTGTCGAGATCGGCAATCGGGTGGACGCACGTCTGGCCGAATTGGGAACGGAAATTCCCTACGGGATCGAGCTTCATCCCATCTATCAGCAACACATTGTCGTCGATGAGTCCTCCACTGGGTTTCTAATCAATCTCGCGATGTCGGTCGGCATCGTGGTTCTCGTTCTGGGCCTTTTCATGGGGCCGCGTGCCGCTGTTGTGGTGGGAACGACGCTGTTGCTGACGGTTGTAGGAACGCTTCTTTTCATGGCGGTGTTTTCGATCGAAATGGAAAGAATCTCGCTTGGCGCGTTGATCATCGCGATGGGGATGCTGGTCGACAACGCCATTGTTGTGGCCGAGGGCATGCAGCTTGCGATGAGGCGAGGCAAGGCGTCGCGAGAGGCTGCAGAAGAAGCTGCCGGGAAGACCCGGATCCCCCTTCTGGGGGCCACGGTTATTGGGATCATGGCGTTTGCAGGGATCGGGCTCAGTCCAGACTCGACTGGGGAGTTCATGTTCTCGCTTTTCGCAGTTATCGGCATCTCGCTGATCTTGTCTTGGGTGTTGGCGATCACTGTGACACCGCTGTTGGGCCATTACGTCTTCAAGCAAGGAAAGGGCGGGGAAGATGATGCCTATAGCGGGCTCATCTTTAGGTCGTATGCTGCACTATTGCGCGGCGCGCTGCGGGTCCGCTGGCTTGTTCTACTTTTGCTCGTTGCGGTGACGGCGGCCTGTTACATCGGGTTTGCTCAGGTGAGGCAGCAGTTTTTCCCGAATTCCAACACGCCGCTGTTCCTAACGCATTTGACGCTTCGGCAGGGCACTCCGATATCCGAGACCGCTGAGCGGATGGCGATCCTCGAGGCTTTTTTGAATGAGCGGGACGATGTGACCTCGGTGGCGAGCTTCACCGGCGAAGGCGCGACAAGGTTCTTGTTGACCTATGGCTCAGAGCCGCCCAATCCGGCCTATGGGCATCTAATCATACGGACCCCGTCTCTGGAAGAGATCCCAGCGTTGCAGGCCGAACTTGAAGCCTTTGCGGCCGAAGCTGTTCCGGAAGGCGAGTTCCGGACAGAGCGCATGGTTTTTGGCCCCGGTGGAGGAAGCCCAATCGAAGTTCGCTTCTCGGGCAGCGATCCGGAGGTGCTGCGTGACTTGTCCGATCTGGCGATTGACACAATGACTAATGCGTCGCCCGACATACTCAGTCCGCGGATCAATTGGCGAGAGCAAGAGCTTGTACTGAAGCCTGTCTACAATACTGATCGTGCCCAAGCCGCGGGTGTTACTCGGGACGATGTGGCTCAGCTGATGCGATTTGCGACAGATGGTGAGCGCACGGGTTCGTACCGTGATGGTGATCGGTCGTTGCCGATCATTTTGCGCCAAGCCCCGGAGTCAGATGTCGGCATTTTGGATCAGGTCATTGTCGCGCAGGATGGTCAGACACTTCTGCAATTGGAACAGGTTGTCGACGGGTTCGAGTTTCGCGTCCAAAACACATTAGTTATGCGGCGCGATCGCCTGCCCACAATTACCGTTGGTGCTTCGATCCCCCCGGAACGTACGGCTGCAGAAGTTCACACTCAGATCCGCGCAGCGGTCGAGGCGATCCCGCTACCAGCTGGATATCGTATGGAGTGGGGAGGGGAGTTCGAAAATTCCGCCAATGCCAACGCAAGTCTCGGCGCGCAGCTTCCGATTACAATCCTGATTATGGTGCTGATTTCTGTCTTGCTCTTTAATGCGTTGCGACAACCGCTGATTATCTGGCTCTTGGTGCCGATGTCAGTGAATGGCGTTGTGTTGGGGCTATTGGGGACGGGTCTCCCATTTACGTTCACAGCACTTTTGGGCCTGTTGAGCCTGTCCGGAATGCTGATCAAGAATGGCATAGTGCTGGTTGAAGAGATTGATTTGGTTAAAGCCGAAGGCGGCCCGTTGCGCGAGGCTATTGTCTCGGCGTCCACATCACGTCTGCGGCCCGTATTGCTTGCTGCAGCGACGACGATCTTGGGAATGATCCCGCTGCTTGGCGACGCCTTCTTCGTATCGATGGCCGTTACAATCATGGGCGGGCTCGCCTTTGCGTCCATACTAACGCTTTTGGCAGCTCCTGTTTTGTATGA
>CAYPVG010000323.1:0-10315 GCA_964414085.1 uncultured Boseongicola sp.
GGTTCAGTTTACAACATCAACACAATCCGCGAGGGTGAGCTTGAGTTTGGTGTTGCGCAGTCGGATTGGCAGTACCACGCTTACAACGGGTCGTCCCGCTTTGAAGATGCCGGCGCTTTTGAGGGTCTGCGTGCTGTATTCTCAGTGCACCCAGAACCTTTCACAGTTGTTGCTCGCGCAGACAGCGGCATCTCTTCCGTAGAGGATCTGAAAGGCAAGCGGGTTAACATCGGCAACCCTGGCTCAGGTCAGCGTGGTACGATGGAAGTGCTCATGGAGGCACTTGGTTGGACAACTGACGATTTTGCTTTGGCAACTGAATTGAAAGCCGCGGAGCAGTCAGCTGCACTTTGCGACAACCAGATCGACGCGATGGTTTACACAGTTGGTCACCCATCCGGCTCCATTCAGGAAGCGACCACAGCCTGTGACTCGGTTCTCGTGAATGTTTCAGGCGCAGCTGTTGACGGCCTGGTTGCAGACAACTCGTTCTACCGCACCGCGACTATCCCGGGCGGCATGTATCGTGGAAACGACAGCGACACGATGACGTTTGGTGTGGGTGCCACCTTCGTGACCTCTGCTGACGTTTCTGAGGATGTTGTCTACACGCTGGTGAGCTCTGTCTTTGAGAACATCGACGACTTCAAAGGCCTGCATCCTGCGTTCGCAAATCTTGTACCTGCCGAAATGGCATCTGCCGGTTTGTCCGCGCCACTTCACCCAGGTGCCGAGCGCTATTACCGCGAAAAAGGTCTGATTGAATAATCTCAATCCAATAGAAAAATTGGTGGGCGAATCCGCCCACCAACACTTTTGATGCGCCGTCAAAGATGCGCAGCAATGAATTTTTCAAGGCAGCAAACTGCCTGCAGGGGGACGCATGTCAAAGAATGAAAGTGGCGCTCTAAGCGAAGAAGAACTTCAGGAACTGGTTGCTGCCAGCGATAGCGGAGCCAGAAGCCCCACAGGCGCAGTTGGTATGTTCATTGCTGGCACAGCGCTTGTCTGGTCAATCTTTCAAGTCCTGTTGGCATCTCCCGTTGCGCCATACGTCTTACCTGGCGATCTCATCAACAACTCGCGCCAAATTCACTTGGCATTCGCCGTGTTTCTCGCGGCCATGGCCTATCCCCTTTTCAAGTCTAGCCCCCGCGACCGCATTCCCTACTACGACTGGGCCTTGGGCATAGTAGGTGCCTTCTTGGCTCTCTATGGGTACGTTTTCTACGACAAGATTGTTGCAAACGGAGGGCTCGCTGACACGAGCGATGCCTACTTTGCCCTCGCTGGACTGATCCTTCTCTTCATCGCGTCCTATCGTGTTCTGGGCCCGGTCATGGTGATCCTGGCGGTTGTCTTCCTCGGCTACGTTTTCTTTGGCTCGTCGGAAGTTGTGCCCGACCAGATCCGCTGGGCCGGCGCGTCCTTGCGCAAAGCCATGAGCCACATGTGGATCACATCCGAAGGCGTCTTCGGAATCGCTCTGGGCGTATCGACCAAATTTGTATTCCTCTTCGTACTATTCGGCGCGCTTCTCGATAAAGCCGGAGCTGGCAATTACTTCATCAAAATGGCGTTCGGCGCACTTGGTCACCTTCGCGGTGGACCTGCAAAGGCAGCTGTTGTTGGCTCGGCCGCGACAGGCCTCATCTCGGGTTCCTCGATCGCAAACGTCGTGACGACCGGAACATTCACTATTCCCCTGATGAAGCGGGTTGGCTTCAGCTCTGAAAAAGCCGGTTCCGTGGAAGTCGCCTCTTCGGTCAATGGTCAGATCATGCCGCCAGTCATGGGAGCAGCAGCCTTCCTAATGGTGGAATACGTAGGTATCTCTTACGTCGAAGTGATCACCCATGCCTTCTTGCCGGCTGTGATCTCATACATCGCACTTGTTTACATCGTTCATCTCGAAGCCGTGAAAAACAACATGCCAACCATTGGCAACAAGGTGGTTTCGATGGGCAGAACCATTGGCGGCATGTTTGCTTTTTTCGCTGGCTTTGCACTGCTGTGTTACGCAACACAATACCCAGTGTCCGCAATTGTATCGCTCTTTCCTGAAGGCTCCGGCTGGATACTCTCTGCACTTCTCGCACTGATTTACGTGGGACTTGTCTACCTTGCTGCTCAGACTGAAGATCTTGAGCCCGATGACCCGAATGCAGAGGTCGTCGAACTTCCTGACGTCGCAAAGATCTACAAATCCGGGCTCTACTTCCTGCTCCCGATCATCGTGCTGGTTTACTTCCTGATGATCGAGCGCAAATCCCCGGGCCTGTCAGCCTTCTGGGCCACGTTCCTTCTGTTCGGCATCCTGCTCACCCAGAAAAGCCTTAAAGCTTTCTTTCGTGGTGAAACCAACCCTGTAGGACGGCTTCGCGATGGTTTGGTCGACTTGGTCAATGGCATGATTGACGGTGCCCGAAACATGATCGGCATTGGCCTGGCGACGGCGACTGCAGGTATAATCGTCGGCACTGTCTCGCTAACTGGCATCGGTCAAGTCATGGCCGATTTCGTGGAATTCCTATCCGGCGGCAACCTGATCCTGCTGCTCATCTTCGTGGCGATCCTTTCGCTTATTCTCGGGATGGGGCTGCCCACCACGGCGAACTATATTGTTGTGTCATCACTTATGGTGGCAGTCGTTGTAGAACTCGGTGCCCAATCTGGTCTGATTGTGCCGCTGATTGCCGTGCATTTATTCGTTTTCTATTTTGGCATCATGGCCGACGTGACCCCGCCGGTCGGGCTAGCGAGTTTTGCCGCAGCCGCCGTGTCGGGCGGTGACGCCATTCGCACCGGTTTCACGGCGTTCTTCTACAGCCTTCGGACCGTTGCTCTGCCCTTTGTGTTTATCTTCAACACTGACTTGCTTCTCATCGACGTGACCTGGATGCAGGGCATCATCGTTTTCGTTGTGGCGACGATAGGGATATTGATCTTCACGGCCGCAACTATGGGATGGTTCCTCACGAAGAACCGCATCTGGGAAACAGCCGCGATGCTTGTGATCGCTTTTGCCCTCTTCAGACCCGGATTTTTCATGAATCAGATCCAACCGCCCTTCCAGTTGATTGAGCCAGCGGCATTTTCCGAAGCAGTTGGCGCGGCGTCCGCAGGCGACACACTTAGAGTGGTTGTGTCTGGACCCGACTTTGACACTTTGGAGGTCAAGGACGTGACAATACCCATCACGGTGCCTGACGTCGATGGGGCAGAAGCTCGCCTTGATGCGATGGGCTTTGTCCTCATTCCGGAGGGCGATGTTCAGCGCCTCGATGAACCCATGTTCGGCACCGCGCTTGGCGACGCATTAGCGAGTTTTGATTTCTACTCTGACGACCCTGTACAAATTGCCAGTGCTCAGGCCGCGGCAAATCAGCTACCGAAGGAATTGATCTTCATTCCAGCGCTATTGCTCATGGGGCTTATCGCCCTCCTCCAATCGCGCCGCGCACAACCAATTCGTGAAGGAGAATTGGCATGAGTTATTCAACCATTCTATGTGCCGTTGATATCAATGGTGGAAAAGAAGATGACAGAGTGCTCCAGTACGCTAAGCGCATGGCCGATCTGGATGGAGCTCAGTTGGATGTCATCACGGTAGTGCCCGATTTTGGTGCCATGGTTGTGGCTGCATACTTCCAGGATCACGACATTCAGACCGCCAAAGATGGTGCCTTGGAACAGTTACGTGCTATGGCAGAACGTGTTTTAGGAGCTGAAGCGAATGCCAAGGCGCGGCACATCGTGGCTGTGGGAAGTGTATATGAAGAGGTTCTCAGAGCCGCAGACCTGGGTGGGGCAGACCTTATTGTCATTGGCGCGCATCGCCCCGACTTGAAGGATTACTTGCTCGGCCCAAACGCGTCCCGTGTTGTACGGCACTCGAACTGTTCCGTTCTTGTGGTGAGATAGCCGCAAAGTTGGCCAAACGAGCTACCGCGGCACCGCAAAGGCGATCGCCACCGAATATTCAGCGAATCAAATATCTTAAGCGGGGAAATGGCGCGCTGGGGAGGATTCGAACCCCCGACCCCTTGATTCGTAGTCAAGTACTCTATCCAGCTGAGCTACCAGCGCACGAGCCTGCCGTCTAAAGCCGGTTGCCCGGCTTTGCAAGAGCGAAATCACGCAGAGACCCCAACTTCCATCACGTCGGCCTTCGGAAGCTCGATTACAAAGACCGTTCCCTCGGCTCCGGTGCTTTCCAGACGCAATGCACCGCCGTGTCCCCGAATGAGTTCAGCGGCAATCGCGAGGCCCAGACCCGATCCTCCTTTTCGCGCACCACCCTGAAAGGGTGTAAACAAATGCTCTTGTGCTTTCGGTGGCAACCCCGGCCCTGTATCCGTGACCGTGATCGTCCAAAAACGATCATTTTCTGCGGCAACGACACTGATCGAGCCTTCTTTGCTCGCCGTTTCCATTGCTTGGCGCGCATTGCGAATAAGGTTGGTCAGAACGCGATAAAGCTGTTCGGGATCCGCGCGTACCAGCATGCCTGGAGGGACATCCTCCTTAAAGGCGATGTCGCTTTCTATAGCCAAGCGCTCTCCTTCGACGGCATCGCTTACAATGTCTGCAAGCATGACCCGATCCAGGGCCGGAGGCGGTTCTTCGGCTTTGCCAAAGGCCAGCGTGCTTTCGCAAAGGTTCACGGCCCGGCCAATTGAGGCCATGAGCTTGGGAGCCATTCGGGCCACAAAGGGATCCTCACTCGACTCAATACGATCTGCAAAGAGTTGTGCAGTCGTCAGAATATTTCTGAGGTCATGGCTTACTTTCGCAACGGCACTGCCCAGAGATGCCAGGCGCTCGCGCTGACGCAAAACCGAAGTCAGTTCGGTTTGCATTGACTTAAGAGCGTGCTCCGCGTCGCTAAGTTCCTGCACACGCGCGGTTGGCTGTATGATCCTGCGGGCATCCTCGGGCGCTGCTGCATAGCTCTGCATCGCTTTAACGACACCTTCGATGGGCCTCACGAGCAATTGCCGCACAGCAAAGAACAACAAGGTGGCCGTGAAGATTGAGATGACGGCGGACAACACAAGAATGCGCAGTCCATAGTCAATCATTGCCGCGCGCAACGGCTCCGTCGGCATTGTAATCTCGATTAATTGCCCGGCGTCTCGCGTCGGGTTCCCGATAACCCTGACAACTTCGTTTTCTGAACTGACCAGCCGCGAAAGCGCGTCAGCAATCAGGGTACTGGCAGGCGCATCCCGAAGGTCGTACGTCCCTGCTACAGGAGACGGAAGGTCTGAGGCCAGCATCAATTGGCGGACTTCGTCACGCCTTAGCACCACATTCAAGACCCCGGCGTTCTCAAGAAGCTCGTCTTCCAACTCGGCGTCGATCATGTCGTTTGCGAGGAGCGCGAGCGAAGCGATCTGCGCGCGCTCCAGGCGGTTCATCATGTAGTCTTCACGAAAACGCGCGATTGACGGGACAAAAATAAAGATCTCCGCGAGCATCACGAACAAGATCGTGAGCGCCAAGAACCGTCCAGATAGCGTGTTCAGAAACATAAAGCCTCAATAATTCCGGGACGTCACGGCATGTACTTCTGCACGAACCCAACGACCCGCTTGACCGTAGGATTATCAAAGAGTTTAGGCGAGAAATAGGCCCCCGCCGCACGCTTATTGATTTCCCCAAGCGTTGGGTACGGCGCGACCATGTTCGCAATGGCACCCATTTTCAACTTGTTGGCTATCGCAAGCGCCCAGACACCGATCAATTCACCCGCTTGGGTACCCACGATAGTCGCACCAACAGGCTTACCTTTGACCACCATGACTTTGATAAAACCGACCGTCTTACCTTCCGAGATAGCACGATCGTTTTCGTCGTAGTCAAAGCGTGCGACGGTTACGGCGTGGTTGCCGAACTTTTGTTTTGCGTCCGCTTCGGTAAGACCAACCTGCGCCAGCTCTGGGTCGGTATACGTGACCCAAGGAATGTGATCCGTCCGTTGTTTCGACGGCAGACCAAAGAGCATCGAGCGGATCACGACGCCCGCGTGGTATCCGGCGACATGCGTAAACTGCAAACCGCCCGCAGCGTCGCCGACTGCGTAGACCTTTTTGTTGGTGACCGAACGAAGATCAGGGCCAACCTTCACTGCCCGGTCATATGCCACGTTACCTTTGTCGAGGTCCAGTTTGTCGATGTTAACTTTGCGGCCCACTGCCATCAGTACATGAGAACCGCTAAACGTACCCTTCGGCGTTTTGACCGAAATGACATCGCCATCTTGAGAGATTTCTTCGGCCTGAGCTTCTTCGACAATCTCGATACCTTCTCCGCGCAAGCGCTCCAGAACCACGGCTGCCGCTTCTGGGTCATCCTTACCCATTGCCTTCGCGCCTTCGATCACGGTGACCTTCGAGCCGAGACGAATATGCGCTTGCGCTATTTCCATGCCAATCGGTCCGCCACCAATGACGATCAAATGTTCCGGCTTTTCACGTAGATCGAAGATGTTCTCATTGGTGTAGTAGGTCACATTTTCGATGCCTGGGATCGGCGGCACGAAAGGTCCCGAGCCGGTAGCAATAACAAACCGACGGGCGGTAATCACAGTGTCACCAGCCTGCACCTCGGTTGGGCTAATGAAGCGGCCAAATTCGCGAATGACTTTGACGCCAAAGCCTTCAAAACGTTCCTGACTATCAACCGGCGCGATGGTCTCAATGACGTTATGCACGTGGTCCTTCGCGGCAGAGTAGTTCACTTCCGGCATGACAGGGCTCACGCCGTATTTCTCACCTGTACGCATGGCATGGGCCTGCTTGCCTGCCGCAATCAGGGCTTTCGACGGGACACAGCCGAAGTTCAGGCAATCCCCGCCCATCTTATGCCCTTCCAAAAGGACAACGTTGGCACCCATCTGAGAAGCCCCAGCGGCGATACTCAAGCCGCCTGAGCCCGCACCGATAATGAGGACATCAGCCTTAATACGTTCCATGGGTTAGACGCCTTTCTTGCCGCGCACGGCCTTCAAAATAATGGGGAGAGCCGCAAGAACACAAAGGCCAAGGATCGGGAGCAAAATGTGAGGCTCGAAGATGATGCCCAGGTTTGGCGTTTCGCCAGCCGCAAAGACTTCGCCAAGCCCAGCGCCTACAGAAGTGTAAACAACCGCGCCCGGGATGATGCCAAGGAAAGTCGTCACTACGAACCGGAAGAGTGAGACACCAACCAGTGCAGGCACGAGGTTCGCGACAAAGAACGGCACAGCAGGAACAAGCCGGATCAGAAACAAGGCTTCCCATTGATTGTCATCAATAGCCGACTTGATCCTCTTCACCGCACCTTCCGAGGAATCCATTTTGGCAGACAGCTTTTCGCCAAGACCCCAACGTGCCGCCAGAAAGATCATCGTCGCACCAATTGTTGCGCCTGTGATATTGAACAGTGCTCCAGGGAAGGTCGCGAAGAGAAATCCGCCTGTCAGCGTCGCGATGGTCGCGCCTGGGAGCGAGAATGCCACAATCACGACGTAGGCGAGGATGAATGCCAAAACTGTGAGGACATAGTTGGCGTCGCGGAATTCAATGAGCGCTTCTCGATTCTCGGCAAGCGCCTCAAAACTCAAGTAGTCGCGCAACGTGAAAGCACCTACAGCCGCAACCACCAAGATTGCGATAAGTGGTAGGCGGCGCGCGAAATCACTCTTCTCGCGGGGGGTGGCGGGCATGTCTGTCATCTCGTTGGCTTTCTTATTCATTCTGTGTTGTGGCAGAATGTGTGGCCAAAGGGGTGAGATTGTCAGAGCGATCACGCCCGCTTGAAGTCAGGTGAGGCATTCGCAGATAAACAAGCGTCGAAGTGGGCCATTTGTAACATTTGCGGCGAGAAATCCGCCTGTTTGTTGCAAATCAGGGTGTTCACAGCGTTGACTTGCGTCCGTGATCCTCTTAGAGACCGGGCTTCGAGATACATCAGGGCCCGAATCCATCCGGGATTGGTCCCTAAAGACCCGGAGAAAAGCGATGAAGCGCACATATCAACCGTCAAACCTCGTCCGTAAGCGGCGCCACGGTTTCCGCGCACGTATGGCCACCAAAGCTGGTCGTAAGATTCTGAACGCTCGCCGTGCACGTGGCCGGAAATCGCTCAGCGCATAAGCCCTGCGCGACAAGACATCGGTAAGGCCGCCGCGGGCAACCGCTGGCGGTTTTGTCGTTTGTGAACCAAAGTTTGCCTATGAAGCTGACCGGCCTTACAATCCTGAACAAACGCGCCGACTTCATTGCGGCCTCACGTGCCGGTCGCGTATCGCGGCCTGCGTTTACTCTTCAGGTCAGGGCAAATCCAGAAACCAACGAGATTCGCGTTGGATTTACTTGCTCAAAGAAAGTCGGCAATGCGGTCGCGCGAAACCGCGCAAAACGCCGCCTGCGTGAAGCTGCACGGTTGGTTTTGGCAAACCACGGCAAAAGAGGCACAGACTATGTTCTGATCGGGCGTCGGAATATCACCGCCGCGCATCCGTTCTCCACCCTTTGTTCGGATCTCGAAAGCGCTCTAAATGAGGTGCACTCGTAGCATGAGCCCCCTTGCCCACATATTCGCCGCGCCAGTTCATGCCTATCGACTACTGTTTAGCCCTTGGGTCGGCTTCAACTGCCGTTACCATCCAACGTGTTCGGCCTATGCTTTGGAAGCGCTTGAACAGCACGGCGCACTGAAAGGCTCATGGCTTGCCGCAAAGCGCATTGCCCGCTGCCACCCTTGGGGCGGCACCGGCATCGACAATGTGCCACCAAAGAACGACTAGTCTTTCACCCAGACGTAGTTTTCCGGTGCCTCGCCCTGCCCCACCCAAAGGTCATGCAGTGTCTGAGCTTGCTCTTCAAAGGCCTCATCCAGGAACTCGCACGCCCAAATACGATCCGTCCGGAAATGACGGAAGCCACGGCGCAACTCGCACCATGCCGCAACAATCACACATTCCACGTGATAGATGACAGCGATCGGTCGAACGACTCGCTGCGTCTCGACGTCGTCCTCGTTTCTATACGTTAGCTTGAGTTTTCGCGCCTCTCGTACCGCCTTCCGGATATCCGCAATAGATACGCAGCCATTTGCTGGATCATCCGGAGCATTGCCCCAGGGCGACACCTGAAAACGCGGTTCGGACGGTTGCAGCTCATCTATCTTCTTGATGATCCGCCCCGCAGCACGCTGCAACGAACTGTCCCCTGTACGCGACAGCAGCAGCAGACCCACTCTCAATGCTTCCACTTCTTCTGCATCAAAGTTCAATGGCGGAAGATCGTAGCCACGACGCATGACGTACCCGATGCCGGCTTCTCCATCGATGGGCACCCGCATCGCCTGCAAAGCCGCGATGTCCCGATAGATGGTCCGCTTGGACACCTCCAAACGACGACCCAAGTCCTCTGCGGACAAAGGTCCCCTCGCCGCACGCAAGATCTGAATAACTTCGAACATTCGCGAAATGCGGTGCATTTACTGTCAGTCCTAACTTCTTGCTCCTGACACTTTAGCAAACCCTGCTGCCACGTGTCTGTCAGCAGTCATCTGATCTGGTGCCTCAAAACCAAGGAGGCCCCATGCCGTATTATGACCACGCTGTGCTGATCGCTTGGAAACTTGATGTCTGGTGTACCGCGGTGCCCAGACGCAACCGCATGCATTGGATTACTCACCGAGGATGGTTCTCACGTAATCCTGGGTCTCTCTGAAGGGCGGCACATCACCGTATTTTTCTACGGCAGCCGGCCCGGCATTATACGCAGCCAAAGCCAAACGCCATGACCTGAAACGAGTGTATTGTGCGGCGAGGTACCGAGCACCGCCTTCAAGATTTTCGCTGGGATCATCCGGATTAACTTTTAGGGCCCTCGCGGTCTCAGGCATCAATTGAGCAAGGCCGCGTGCCCCTTTTGGCGAAACCGCACGGACATTCCAACGTGACTCCTGATTGACCAGTCGAAGAAAGAGGTCTTCAGGAACCCTGTGTCGCTGCGCAGCGTCACGCGCCTCTTTCAAAAGCAAGCCACGGTACTGACCATCGTAAGCAGGGACCAAAGGAGCGGCACGTTCTCTCAATCGTTCGGAATAAGCATATTGCTGCGATGCGCGCCCATCCAAGACACCGAGTTGTCGCTCAAACTGCTTCATGCGGTCCGAAACATCGGCCGCAAAAGCGCTGCTTGCGACAACGCAGATCGCTACAAAATACCCCCCCAGAGCACGCAAAACACTTCGCTCCAACTCACCACCGTAAAAGACTATGCCTTTTTTTCCGTTTTTCCAACTCAGACAGACTTCA
>CAYPVG010000324.1:0-3970 GCA_964414085.1 uncultured Boseongicola sp.
GCGCTAGCGGAAGTTTCCGCCATGCAGTCGCGCCTTCTGGCCAGCGAAGACCGCGCGCGAGAACTCGCCACAGGTATCGACGTTGTTCAAGCAACTCTTCGCGAGGCCATGGAAGAACGCGATGCCGAGCGCGACAAAAACGAAACGCTTCTCGCACGGTTGGCCGAGTCAGAAGCCGCCAGCCCCGACACGACCCGCATGTACGACCTCGAGAACACGCTCGACTTCTTGACTGCGGCGCTTGGCGACATCGCTGTTGAGCGCGACGAAATGCAGGTCTACGTCGCCGAGGCAGAAAGCGTCCTGGACCGTATGGCGCTAGACAATCGCCTGGAAGACCAGCGCAACGGGCGGATCTTCAGCCAGATCGAAGCCGCTGTGGAAAGCTCGCTCGAACCGATCGACAACATGTTCTCTTCGGTCGGTTTGCCAACAGACAGCATTCTCGAGCAAGTACGTCGCAGCTATTCCGGCCAGGGAGGCCCCCTGACGCCTATCCGTTTCACCACATCTGGTGACGCCGAAATTGATCCCGTGACAGAGCGTGCCAACGAAGTCCTCGGCCAATTGGACGAGTTAAACCTTTACCGCATAGCTGCCGAGAAGCTGCCCTTCGGCTTTCCGGTGCGTGGCACCTACCGTTCCACAAGTGGCTTCGGACCACGTTGGGGTAGGATGCACGAGGGTCACGACTGGGCCGGTGCGCGCGGCACCGCGATCCACGCAACAGGCGATGGTGTGGTCACATTTGCCGGCCGTCAGGGCGGATATGGCAATATGATTAAGATCCGTCACGACTTTGGCTTTGAGACCCGTTACGCGCATTTATCAAGATTCCGCGTCCAAGTCGGTCAAAGGGTCTCGCGTGGCGACCGCATCGGTGATATGGGCAATACCGGACGTTCGACGGGCACACATCTTCATTACGAAGTGCGCGTTGGCGGCAAAGCCATAAACCCGATGAAATACATCAAGGCAGCAAGAGATGTTTTCTAAAAGCAAAATAAACGAGCCGGGCCCCAAAACGGACTCCCCGGCAGAACCCGAGAAAAAGGCCCCCGATATGAATCAACCTAAAACCGGATCCGACTTTACAGCCTCCGCCCCCAAGGCAAAGCCACCGGCATCCGTCCTTTCGGCTGACCTGAACATCACCGGCGACATTAAGACGACCGGCGACATTCAAATCGAAGGCAAAGTTGAAGGCGACATCCGTGCGCACCTTCTGACCGTCGGCGAAGGCGCCACCCTAAACGGTGAGTGCATCGCGGACGACGTCGTTGTGAACGGCCGCGTGGTTGGTAAGGTTCGTGGCCTCAAGGTTCGCCTCACTTCGACCGCCCGCGTCGAAGGCGACATCATCCACAAAACCATCGCGATTGAGAGCGGCGCCCACTTCGAAGGTTCCGTCCAACGCCAGGAAGACCCGCTCCAAGGCCAAAAAGGCATGGCTCCCAAGCCAGCTGCGGCCCCTGCTTCGGCAGAAGCCAAGAGCTAAATCTCTGGTCACAAGTTAAAAGAGAAGCCCGCCGGGGAACCGAGCGGGCTTTTCTTGTTTTTGGGCCACCTTATTGTCTTCGCGCTTCAGTGAATGACAGCCTTGAACCCAAAGCGGGCCGAAGCTCGAAACCCCAGTTCGAGTTTTAGAAAACACATTCGACTATCTGCTAATTGGGATCACGCCTGTCAAAAAAAGTCCCCGCTTCCTCCCAAAAAGCGGGGACCGAATCCATAACGCGGACTCTAATGATTGCCGTGTCGGGACAAGTGACACGGCAATCGTCAAACGACTGAGCCGCCTAGTGTGGTCCGTGAGTGGAGCATTGCGATTCTAAGTCGGGCGTCTGTCGTCAACTGTGCTAAGAGCACGTTCCCATCGAAGCAGGAGCAGCATTGATCAAGCAAGAACCACTCCGAATAGTCTTGCTATACGAAAGTATATCTTCGGTGTTGCCCGAGGTGTTTGTGTAAGTTCAGAGCTTGCCGAAAGCGCTTTCGAGCTTGGAGCTTAAGCCGTCTCGTGGTCTTGCTTAAACAGAAGCCACGAGCCAAATCACTGGTCGCAAGTTTAACGAAAAGCCCGCCGGGAAACCGAGCGGGATTATTACGAGATAGGATCACCTAATTGGTTTCTCCACGCAACGAATGGCGACTTTGCGCGTAAGGCAGCCCATCACTCGAAGGTTTGACGTCTTTAGATTTCAAAAAGTTCAGCATTGTGTTTGCGAACTTCCTGATGAAACTCACCGACCCAATGCCCAACGCATCAAAGAATGCAAAGCGATGCCAATCCAAAGCACCTCGATCAAGATTGCACCGGCGTTCGGGCGGTACCAAAGCGAAAGAAGAATCATTGCCGCACCCACGAAATTCAAAAGGTGGAATGCAGGCCGATCCGCCCGAACCCAAGCTCTCGACACCGCCAAGTAAGCCCCGGCAATCAAAAGGGAGCCCAACACGCCGATCCAGTCGATTATCGTCAATGCTGAAATCATGTCCGGAAGAATAAGCGGCTCTTATCGACGAGAAAAGAGCCACTACTGAGCGCAGCCCTAGAGAATGGGGCTAGCTAAAAAGTCCCCCAAAATCTCGTCAAGTGAATGCAGGTGCCTGCGTGCTGGCAGACATAACCTGCGAGCAGTGGGTCCGCTGTAGACCTATTAACAGCGCAGGATTTGGTCTTTAAGGGAAGGCAAAGGAGAAGATGCATGACCAGATTCCAGCCTGATCGCTCGATGTCACATCATCCGGCAGAACCGCTGAAGCGCATGCACATGCCTCCCGGATTTGAGATCTCGCTCAAAGGCTACACGAAAGACCGCGCGCATCGCATTCCGCCGCACCTGGGGCCGCGCCAGGCGCTTCAAGGGTTCGATCCAGAGTATCACAACATCATCGATTACATTGTGCGGATCACATACCGCATCTGGGAGACAGCGGCGCGGGACGTCGAATACATCAGCGAATGCTACTCGGACGATAGCCTCGTTTATGATGATTACGGGCTTCAGGTCGGCAACACGAAGATCGTCGCCGACACGCACCACACGACGCGCGCCTTCCCCGACATCATCCTTGATGCCGAAGAGGTCATCTGGGCCGGAGATGAAGATGTGGCGTTTCACACTTCGCACCTCACCCGCATCATAGGAACGAACACGGGGCCAAGCCGATATGGCGAGGCAACCGGCAAGAACATCAACGTCCTCGTCATCGCCAATTGCGTCGCACAGGGCAACGATATCTTCCTTGAACACGTTCTTTACAACACTTCGGCGATGCTACGGCAGCTTGGTATCGACCTCTGGCAAGAGGCAGAGCGGCTTGCGGCGGACCCACCGGCGGGTTGGCCGCGCTCAGCGGAGATTTGGAATGACTTGCGCGCCGCGGTCCGACCCACCGAACCCCTCTCGGTTGCAGAGCGCGTAGACGGCTTTGACCCCGATGCGTTCAGCCGCGCTGTACATGACAACATCTGGAACGGCGACAGGTCTGCAATAGCTGAGGCATATAATCCGGACCTACCCTTTGAAGGGACAACCGAACGCAAGTTCACGGGCATCGATTCCTACCGATCATACATCGGGGGAATCCGCTCAGCCTTCCCCGACCTCGCCCTTCAGGTTGATGAAGTCTATTGGATGGGAAACGAAGACGAAGGGTATCTGATTTCGACCCGTTGGAGTGCCGAAGGCACACATGCGGGTGGAACGGCCTATCGCGAACCCACTGGCCAGAAATGTCAGATCTGGGGGATCACGCAGTGGCGCGTTAAAGACGGGACCATCGAGCAGGAATGGCAGCTTTTCAATGAGCTCGACCTGATGATGCAGATTTCAGACGCGCGGTCAAAAAGCTAGCAATCTAGCTTTCAATGCGCAAATCTTAGCGGCGGCAAACCTGCCAAGCCGCCATCGCCCCCCTCACCCAGGGTGATACAGCGCGCGGCGGTATAGATGCCACGTTGCAT
>CAYPVG010000325.1:0-2520 GCA_964414085.1 uncultured Boseongicola sp.
AGGCCAGTCGGCGGATACCGACACGGTTGTCGCCAGCGCAAAAGCGTACGTAAATGCGCTGAACCGTTTGCTGGTACGCCGTGAAAAGTCCGCACCTGATGCGGATGTGAAAACTGTTAGCTACAAAGACGTGAACTAAAAAAGTTCATCAACGATCGCTCCTCAGGCCGGCCAAATTTGGGCCGGCCTGATTCACTTTGGCAGGCCGGATTTCTGCCTTACTTCTGAAGCCATATTAATCATGCCTGCGCTATTGTTTCAGGATCCAAAGCCAATGTGGACCATCTAAACCGCTTCGTTGCTGGAACAGCATCAAAAATCGTCAAATCCGCCAAACTATCGCCACATTCCCGCCCTAAAACTGCCTCAAGTCGCATGTGTCCCGCGGCTTGTGTTTGTTAACGAGTGAAAGTTTTAAGAAGATGTTTCGTTCTTCTACACGTATTGTCTCCGTATTGCTTGCCGCAGCCGCTCTCACCGGCTGCGGAGCAACTTCTGAAATTACCCGTTCTGCAACTGTCCTGCAGGTCCCGCAGGCGCAAAGCCTGTCGGTTGTCGCCCGTCAGTTCCAGAACGATGTTCCTTACACAGTGAACTTCGGCTTTGACGAAGACTGGCTTGACGCGGAAGCTCAAGAACGTCTCGATGCGCAGGCCGAGTGGATCCTGGACAACCCGAATGTGAAGTTCCGCGTTTACGGTCACGCCGACCGTGTCGGTAGCACAGAGTATAACGCCGATCTCGGGCTGCGCCGCGCAACCAACGCGATGGCTTATTTGATCAACAAAGGCATCAGCGAAGATCGCCTGGAAGCTTTGGTGTCTTTCGGTGAAGACGCACCCGTGATTGAAACTGAAGAACGGGAGCGCGCGAACCGCCGCGTGGTGACTGAAGTCTTCGGCTTTGTGAATGCACCGACGGTGACATCTAATGACACAACTCAGGACGGTGTTCCTATCGTTCCTGTCAGCGATCCAACGCCAACAGATGATCCGACACCTTCAGATGATCCGGTACCAACTGATGATCCGGTACCAACTGATGATCCGACACCAACGGATGATCCGACGCCGACGGACGACCCAACTCCAACCGATGATCCTACGCCTACTGATGATCCTGAGCCGACGGGCGGGAAGAATCCAAACTCTGGCCGTGGCAACGGTGACGAGGCTGGTGACCCGGGCAAATCGGGCGGTCGCAACAACGGTGGCGACGAAGTAGCCTAAGACAAAAAATGCTCAAGACGCAGATTTGGCAAACCTTCGGTGTCAAAGCGTCTGCTGGGTGGGGTAAGGGCGCGGTCCGGGTGGGGGACCGCGCCCTTTTCATCTTCCGCTCGCTATTCGCTTCGGTGCGGACACTTGCAGGGTCCCGTAACGAAGACTAAAGGACATAGGACTGTTTCATTCGGACGCCTCTCAACATGACGTATTGCGTTGGTCTTCTTTTGAATGAAGGCATGGTTTGCCTTAGCGACACGCGCACCAACGCGGGGCTCGACAACATTTCGACCTACCGAAAGATGTTCTCTTTCAGCGTCCCGGACGACCGTGTGATTGTCATAATGACTGCCGGAAGTCTTTCTGTGACACAGACCACACTTGCTCGACTGGACGAAGCGGCAACGGACATTGATGCGACACCTCAAACGTCCATCCTGCTTGCTTCAACGATGCTGCAGGTTGTCGAAATCATTGGACGAACATTGAGCGATACGAGCCATGAAGTCGGCAGTCGTATGGGTGAAAGTGCGTCGTCCGCTTCCGCTACCATGATCGTGGCCGGGCAGCGCAAAGGCGGCGACATGCGCATGTTCCTCGTCTATCCGGAAGGGAACTTCATCGAGGCGACCGCCGACACCCCCTACCTGCAAATTGGGGAACATAAGTACGGCAAACCCATTCTGGACCGTGTGGTTACACCGGAAACGACACTGTCTGATGCCAAGAAAGCCGTTCTGCTCAGTATGGACTCCACGTTACGCTCCAACTTGAGCGTTGGCATGCCTTTGGATCTCTCCGTTATCGAAAAGGACAGCTACGCTGTCAGCGATCAGCGCCGCATTGAAGAAGGCGATGAAGTTTTCAGAGAGATGAGCGCGGCCTGGTCCGTGGCCTTGCGTGATGCCTTTAGCGGGATTGAGGTCTAGGCGGACGCGACGGGCGCTGCATCGTCTTCAAGAAACGCGAACATGCCGCTCATAAATTTCTGCCGCATCTCGGGCGCTTCCATCATCAGTTCGTGACGACCACCGTCGATCCATTCCAACCGAGCGGATGGCCAATGCTGGTGCATCGCGGTCAGCGCTTTCCGGTCCACAACACCCTCTCGCGTCCCTGCGAGTGTTAGCACTGGAATTGTCGGTCTTCTTGCTTGATACAAAGCAGGCATCTCTTCGCGGGCCTTTTCGAACCAGTGTATCGTGGGCCCGCCAAGCGCGATTTCAGCCGATGCTTGTGCGTGGCTGTTCAAGAATTCCCAATGGTTCTTGTCAGTTGTCAGAAGGTTCTTTTCGAA
>CAYPVG010000326.1:0-11761 GCA_964414085.1 uncultured Boseongicola sp.
GATGTCCAAATCCAAGAACAACGTCGTCGACCCTGTCGCGATCATCGACCAATACGGTGCCGACACCGCACGTTGGTTCGTACTTTCTGACTCGCCACCCGAACGTGACGTTGAGTGGACAGCTTCCGGCGCGGAAGCCGCGGCCAAGCACCTCGCGCGCGTGCATCGGATTGCCACGGACATCGCAAGCTCGGCCGATGGTGCAGGCGACAAAGGTGCTGACCAGGAACTGATGCGCGCCACGCACAAGGCGATCCACGACGTCACCATGGGCGTCGAAAGCTTTGGCTTCAACGCAGCCATTGCAAAGCTCTATGCTTTCACAAGCGCGCTGCAAAAATCCAAGGCAACGACCGACACTCGCCGTGAAGCGGCCAAAACCCTCGCGCAATTGATGTCCCCCTTCACGCCGCACTTGTCGGAAGAAGTTTGGGAAATGCTCGGCGGCGCGGGCCTCATCGCGAACGCTCCTTGGCCCGTGGCCGACGAAAGCCTGCTGGTTGAAGACTCGGTGACAATGCCGATCCAGATCAACGGCAAACGCCGATCTGAAATCTCGGTCCCTAAGGATATGGACAAGTCCGAGGTTGAAAAGCTCGCGCTCGCCGACGATGCTGTGGTCAAAGCGCTGGCCGGAGGTCAGCCAAAAAAGCTGATCGTCGTGCCGGGCCGCATCATCAATGTCGTTGTTTAAGCGTGCACTATTACTTGCAAGCATCGCAGCTCTAGCCAGCTGCGGCTTCGAACCGGTTTATGGACCCGGGGGAAGCGCCCAGGATCTTATCGGCCGCATCGAAATATTGCCGCCCTCTGACGAGGAAGGCCGAGCCCTAACGCGCCGCCTCGAGGATCGTTTGGGTCAGACGCAATCGCCCGATCTCGTCCTGGATGCCGACATCTATATAACAGAGGAGGAACTCGGCGTTCTCCCCGACGGCTCGATCAGCCGGTTCAATGTGCTCGGGCGCGTGGATTGGACGCTGAACCGTGATGATGCAGAAGTCATCTCCGGCAGCGAACAAAGCTTCACTGCCTACTCCGCCACCTCCACCACTGTGGCCACGATCATTGCCCAGCGCGACGCGCGCGAACGGTTGATGATCCTTCTGGCCGACCGCGTCGTTGCCAATATCTACGCGCGAGCGGACGAGCTATGAAGCTCTCGACCAGAGACGCTCCCGCATATTTTGCAAAGCCGGACAAAACCAAAACCGGCCTCCTAATCTACGGCTCTGATGCGATGCGCGTTGCCCTGCGCCGTCAAGAAGTCATCAAGGCCCTGATAGGCCCCGAAGGCGAAGACGAAATGCGCCTTACCCGCATTGCGGCCGCCGACTTGCGCAAGGACCCGGCGCTCCTGAACGATGCCATCAAATCGCAAGGGTTCTTCCCCGGCCCTCGCGCTGCCTTCGTCGAAGACGCCACTGACGGCCTCTCAGACACGATCAAGGCGGCCCTCGCAGACTGGCAAGACGGCGACGCCCAAGTGATCGTCACCGCAGGCCAACTCGCCGCCAAATCCAAACTCCGCAAAGCGTTTGAAGACCACCCAAATGCTTACGCAACAGGCATTTACGATGATCCGCCCAGCCGCGGCGAAATCGAAGCGGCGCTTGGCCAAGCGGGCCTTACCAACATCACGACAGATGCAATGGCGGCTTTGACCAATTTGTCCCGCGTTCTCGATCCCGGCGACTTTCGCCAAACACTTGAAAAGATTGCGCTCTACAAACGCGGCGACGATACCGCGCTGACACCCGAAGAAGTTGACCTTTCCGCCCCTCAAAGCATCGAGGCCGGCATCGACGACGTCTTGAATATCGCCGCCGATGGCGAAGCTCATCGCATCGGACCCGTCCTGAAACGGCTGCAATCGCAAGGGGTTGGCGCCGTTGGTCTCTGCATTGGTGCGACGCGTCATTTTAAAACACTCCACGCCGTTGCATCCGACCCCGGGGGACCCGGACAAGGCATCGGCAAACTGCGCCCCCCCGTCTTTGGCCCTCGTAGAGATCGCATCCAACGTCAGGCTGCCCAATGGGGCATGCACAAAACCGAGCGTGCGCTCGCCCTCCTCCTAGATACCGACTTGACGCTTCGATCCGCAAACCGCGCCCCCGATATGGCTCTAATGGAGCGCACCCTCCTCAAAATCGCATGGATGAATCGCCGATGACACTGACAGTTGTAGGCCCCACGGCCACCCGAACGTCGCGTGTGCTCTGGTGTTGCGAGGAACTCGGTCTCGACTACACCCACCAGATCGCAATGCCCCACTCCGAAGAAGTGACGGCGCTCAATCCTCTGAAACAGGTTCCCGTCCTGATCGACGGCGAAACAGTCCTGACAGACTCTTCAGCCATCCTTTATCACCTGTCAGATCGAGAGCAGCGCCTGACCTATCCGGCTGGCAGCCAGAACCGTGCGAGAATGGACGCCCGCCTGATGTTTCTGATCACCGACCTCGAAGCTCCCCTTTGGCTGCAAACCCGGCACAGCTACGTGCTCCCAAAAGACATGCGCCATCCCGAAATCTTTCCTCTCCTAGCAATTGATTTTGCTATGGCGAACAAGAAGTTTGATCAGCTCTTGGGCGAGGCAGAGTACTTCGCCGGTGGCACATTCACGATCGCGGACATAATCGCCACGCATTGCCTATTCTGGGCCAGCGATTTTCACGAACTCTCTGATCGCGCGCAATCTTACCTTTCCCGAATGCGCGCCCGTCCCGGATGGGCGGCATCACAAAAGAACCGGTAAGATGATTGGAACCACGCTTAAAGACTTCCCAAATCTGTATCGCGATACCTGGCAAGCAATTATCGAAGGGGCTGTGGGCTGCGAAGAGCTAAACAAGTTCTTTCACCTGCACTGCCACATGATCTTGGCCGACGGGACACCCGTCGATATCTCGACACCCGCCGATCTTGTTGCATTCAATGAACAACGCCGCGCCGAGTTCCTACGGGGCGGAGTCACAGAGGCGAGGCTGTGCGGGTCCGACCTTACAACTCAAGGCTCCCACACGGCGCTCATCACCGCAAACTGGGAACTCTTGCGCGCCGATGGGACACTCGAGCGAAGTTGGCGCCACTTCTACACAATGATCCGCCCAGACAAATCTTGGGTTATCGTTGTATCCGCGTTTCGAGCTGGCAGTTAACGCACAGCTTCTGCGCGTCGCCTTCCGAGGAAAACGGCTTATTGTCTTAGGCACTGAAGACGGAGCATACCCATGGGCGTGATGATCAACGGCACTTGGCACACTGACGAGCCAGGCCCGGACACAACTGTCGGCGGCGAATTCAAGCGTGCAGAAGCCAAGATCCGGGACTGGATCACGCCAGACGGCCCGTATACTCCCGACGAAGGTCGCTATCATCTCTACGTCGCGTGGAATTGTCCCTGGGCGCATCGCGCAATGCTCACGCGCGAGATACTCGAACTTCAAAACGCGATATCAATGTCTTACGCCCGTCCGCGCCGCACGGATCAAGGCTGGGTATTCGATGAAACTGGCGAATACAGTGACCCGGAACTCGGCGTTTCTGCCATTCACCAAGTCTATGCCCGCCAGAGACCCGGCTACACTGGACGCTGCACGATGCCAGTACTTTGGGACCGCAAAACCCAGCAAATCGTCTCCAACGAAAGCTCCGAAGTCATCCGAATGCTCTTGGCCTTCGGTAAGGGCCCTGATCTCTACCCTGAGACGCTCCGCGCCCAAATCGACGCGTGGAACGACCGCATCTATCCAACCCTAAACAACGGCGTTTACCGCGCCGGGTTCGCCCGAACCCAGGAAGCCTATGACAAGGCGGTTGTCGAAGTCTTCGAAACCCTCGACGCAATTGAGGAGCAGCTACAATCCACCAATTGGCTCGCAGGGGACCAACTCACGGAAGCCGACGTGCGCCTCTTCCCGACACTCGCTCGCTTTGACGTTGCATACCACTACGCATTCAAATGCAACATTCGCCGGATCACTGACTACCCCGCCTTATGGGCCTACGCACGACGCATCTATGCCATGCCCGGCATTGCCGAAACGGTGCGATTTTGGGTCTACAAGAACGGCTATCATTCCCAATCCGAGCTCAGAAACCCGCTCGGCATCATCCCAGCGGGCCCCGAAATCGACTGGTCACTTTAGGCGCAAGTAATCCAACGCTTGTTCTCCTGCGGCGCGCCCGGTCGCCAAACAACCCGTAATCAAATACCCACCTGTTGGCGCATCCCAGTCCAGCATTTCGCCAGCAACAAGCGTTCCCGGGCGGCTCTTCAACATAAAGCCTTCAAGCGCTTCCCAAGCCACTCCGCCCGCAGTCGAGATCGCCTCGTCCAACGGAAACAGACCGCCGACAGGCACCGGCAAAGTCTTTATCGTCTCTGCAAGCTCTACCCCGTTCGGTAAAGGCCGACCCCACTCCATCAATAACGCACGCTGTATGTCAGACAGTCGTCCCACTTTCCGCAACCAATTGGAAAAGCTCGACTTTCCGCGAGGAGCACTGAGTCTCGCACTCAACACCGCTAACGAAACATCGGGCATCAAATCCACAAAAAGCTGATGTCCTTCGCGCACAGCGCGTGTGACTTCGTAAACTCCGCCACCCTCCAAGCCACGGGCCCCAACGATCCATTCGCCCCGCGTGACGGCGTCCCCAGCCTTCAAAGCCGTACCCTTCACCGGCACACCAAAGTGCCGATTCATATGATCGCTCCAATGCACCCGGAGCCCTGCGTTGGACGCCTGAAAGGGTGTACAAGCAATCCCCTCACGCTCAAACACCGACATCCACGTGCCGGCGGAGCCAAGCCGCGCCCAACTGCCCCCGCCAAGAGCCATGACGGCAACATCTGCGTGAATGCTCCTTAGGCCGTCCTTCGTCTCAAACAAAAACGAGTCATCGCGCCATCCAACCCAGCGCCAACGCGTCTGCACCTCGACGCCGCGTTCGCCCAGCCGCGCCAGCCAGCGGCGCAACAGTGGTGACGCCTTCATGGCGTTTGGAAATACTCGCCCAGTCGATCCAGTAAAGACGTCTTCGCCAAGTCCGCTGGCCCAGGCCACCACGTCCTTCGGCCCAAATTGGGAAACTGCATCGCGAAACGCTGCGTTGCCGTCACCATAACGCGTAAGGAAGGCAAGCAAATCTTCGTCCTTTGTCAGGTTCAGTCCCGACTTCCCCGCCATCAGAAACTTGCGCCCTACAGACGGCATCGCGTCGGCCACAACCACGGATACGCCCGCCTCTGCCAGCACCTCAGCCGCAGCCAGACCCGCAGGCCCAGCGCCCACGACCAACGCCTCGACCTTGCCTTCCTCTGCTTCCTCGCCACCTATGTCAGGCATGAGCGATCCAATTTGTCCCCTGTGCCTGCGTCCGATCCCACCAGACGCCAAACAAAGCCTGCATCACCTTGTCCCGAAACTCAGGGGCGGGAAAGGCGGTCCAACGATCCTCATACATCAGATTTGCCATAACGAAATCCACGCAACATTAAGCGAAACAGAGCTCGCCAAGGACTACAACACTCCGGAGGCGCTGCGCGCCAATCCGCGCCTCGCAACTTTCTTCAACTGGGTCGCAAAGCGTCCACCAACGTTTCACTCCAAAACTCCCGGAAAACGTCGCCAACGTCGCTAAGCTCTTGGGATCATAACCTTAATCGCCGAAACATGTGCTTGCCCAGCAGTAACTGCATCCTCAGCCATTCGCTCTGCGGCCGCCAAGACATCATCATCTACCGAGTCTAATAGCCCAAGCGCCAATGCTTCCGGCGCCTTGATCTTCTCGCCTGCAAGCAAAATCCGTTTTGCCGTAGATCCACCTGCAATTGCCACCAACCGCGCCGGATCAGACGGCTGGGGCAAGAAGCCCAACTTCATCACAGGGTAGAAGAAAGATGCGCTCGGAACAGCAACCCGCAGATCCGATGCCAAAACCATCCCCAGAGAACCACCTGCTGCAGTCCCGTTCAGCGCCGCAATTGTCAAAGCCGGGCAATCTGCAATCGCCCCCGACAACCGCTCCCAAACCGGATCTGTCGCCAAACCATCACGCGCAGCCTCAAGGTCCATTCCTGCACTGAAAACCCGTCCGGCACCCGTCAAGATGACGACCGAGATGTCTGATCCTATGCCCTCCACGTGATCCGCCAACTCGGACATCATCACCTTGGTCAGAGCATTCGCCTTGTCCGGACGATCGAGTGTCAGCGTCAGCACCGAACCATTAGTCTCGCTGCGGATCATTCGATCAAGCCAACTGCGCGCCGAATACCCTCGTCGCGTAACGAAATGTCCTGTCCAAGATACGCATCTGCCTCGGGTCCACACATCCAGACAAGAGTCTCGGCGGGCCACTCAGGGGGAATGTGCGCCGACCAATCCAACTGGCTCACTGGGTTCACACCGCTCGCTTTTATCTCGCGCTGCATTTCGGTGGCCACTGTGCCGGGTGACAAACCGATAACCCGAACACCGTGCTCGCGGTTCTCCTTGTCGCCCATTCGGGTCAACATCAGCACACCCGCCTTCGATGTGCAGTAGTGCGACCAACCTTCAATCGCGCTCGTCGCAGCACCTGAAGAAATGTTCAGAATGGTCCCGCCGCCCCGCGCAATCATCCCTGGCAGCGCCGCCCGCATCCCGTAGAAAACGCCCTTTAGGTTCACGTCGATCACGCGATCCCAATCGGATGGATCAATCGCAGATAAGTGCGCCACGGGCTCGATCATCCCTGCGTTATTGACCAGAACATCAACCGGGCCGAAGGCGTCTTCGGCAGCGCTCATGGCTTGTGAAACAGCCTCGAAATCGCTCACGTCACATGCGACGGCGATAGCTTTGTCACCGATCTCTGCGGCCAACGCCTCAATCGCCTCGGCACCGCGAGCCAAAAGCACAACATTGGCTCCTGCCGCTGCAAATGCTCTGCCTGCTGCCGCGCCAATCCCTCGACTCGCTCCGGTGATCATCACGGTTTTGCCATTTAGAGCCATCTTACACCTCAATTCTGCCATACTGCGTGTTACAACGGTCACGCTTACCCTAGTCCTAGGCCTGGGAACACCCTCGCCTTGACGCACATATGAAGACCCAAGATTGTACCGCCAAACCCCCATTTGAACGGACACCGTAAAATGACTCTTTTCAGAACACTCACTTTGACGTCGACATTTGCCTTGGCCGCCGGACCAGCTCTGGCCGATCTAACGCCCAACGAAGTCTGGGAAGACTGGCAAGAACTCCTCGGGCGCTATGGAGCCGAAATCACGTTCGACCGCACCTCAAATTCTGGTGATGATTTGTCCATTATCGGCATGACCGCACGCTTCCCGGTAACAGATGGCGCATCCGTAATGGAAATTGGGACGCTGTCCTTTGAACAGAACAGCGACGGGTCCGTGAGTGTTGTTCTCCCCGATGAACTTCCACTCAGCATCGAGATCGAAGGCCCTGACGGAGAAGAAGGCACCGTTGGCTTCACTTTCAAGCAACCGGGCGCCTCGTTGATCGCCTCAGGGGATTCCGAAAACCTCCGCTATGACTTCGACTACCCAACCGTCGAGTTGACAGATTTCACGATCGAAGGTGACGATATTCCCGAGGACATTCCCGTCACGTTCACATTCGCGATGTCGGCACTCAAAGGTTTCATCGAGCTCGCGGGAGACGATGTCCGCAGCTACACCAGCGACTCCTCACTTGGTGAACTGGTTCTCGATATGGACATCAACGGCGAGACACCAGAGGAGGGTGACGGCACCTTCAACCTGTCCATGAAGGATCTTGTCCAATCGACCACTGGCACAATCGGGCGTGTATCAGGTGAAATGACCCTCGCTGAGCTTATCGAGGCAGGCACACGTCAGGTCGGCACCGGCACGCATGGCGAAGTGACTTACGAACTGGACGTTAACTCGCCAGACGGTAGTTTCCAGATGGCGGCTGCAGCAGTTTCCGGCACAATCAACGGTCGGATCGACGAAGGCGGAATCGCTTACGGCGGCGAAACCAACGATGTCACCATGTCCTTCAGCGCAAGTGCCATGCCGCTGCCACCGTTAACGTTCCGCATGGAGCAATCCAGCGGCAGTCTCGCCATCCCACTTGTCCCGGGCGAAGACCCACAAGGATTCCAAATGGGCTTTGCCATTCGCGGGCTTGAGATCGACGACATGCTTTGGGGCATGATCGACCCGGTAGGACAACTCCCACGCGACCCGATCACAATCCTTCTCAATACCGACGGTCAGGTGATCATCTCGGATGACTTCCTCGACCAGGACTTTCTGGAAGACGAAAACCCCGACATCCCTGGCACCATCGAGTCGCTCAACGTCAACGAAATGCAAATCACTATCGCAGGTGCCGACCTCACGGGTAACGCTGCCTTCGAATTTGACAACTCGCTGGGAATGCCGATGCCCGCCGGTATTGCCAATCTTCGCCTTGTCGGCGGCAACGGCCTTCTCGACACTCTGGTCGGAATGGGCCTCGTCCCTGAAGAACAAGCCATGGGCGCACGCATGATGCTCGGCCTCTTTGCCCGCCCTGGCGAAGGCGAAGACACACTAGAGTCCGTCATCGAAATGAAAGAAGACGGCTCGATCACCGCAAACGGCCAGCGTATCCGCTAAACCAGTTCACAAAACCGATCACAAAGCGGCGCTCTCGGGCGCCGCTTTTTCTTTGTGCGACTTACAGCCCTTGCAGCCTAGCCTCGGGCGGACTACCTCGAAGGCATGCCGCCAAAGGACACAAGATGACCGACCTCGCCAAGCTCACCGATGCCCTGCTCTCAGCCGCCCAAAAGGCCGGTGCCGACAGCGCCGATGCCCTCGCGACCCACGGAACATCAGTGACGATCAACGTTCTGAACGGCGCCCTGGAGCAAGCCGAACGTGCGGAAGGCACAGATATCGGCCTTCGCGTCCTCGTCGGCCAGCGCCAAGCCTGCGTCTCAGCATCCGACACCAGCCCGGATACGATCACCACAATGGCCGAACGCGCCGTCGCGATGGCTCGCCTCGCCCCCGAAGACCCGTACATTGGTCTTGCCGATCCTGACCAAATCGCCCGTGACTGGGACGTGGCAAGCCTCGACCTCGCCGAAGACGCGCCCGAGCCAAGCGCCGAACACTTCAAGGACGCTGCACTCGAAGCGGAAGCCACCGCGCTTTCCCACAAAGGCATCACGCAAGCCGACAGTGTGACTGCGGGCTATGGCCGTTCTGCGATGCACCTCGCGGCCACAAATGGATTCTCGGGTGGCTACGCACGCACTTCGCATGGCCTTTCATGTGTCACCATCACCGGAACCGGCACTGACATGGAGCGTGACTACTACGGCGACAGCCGTTCCCACGCCGCCGACATGATGAGCCCAGCCGAGATCGGCAACATCGCAGCCGAACGCACCCTGGAACGCGCTGGCGCAGTGAAACCTCCGACCGGCACGTTCCCGGTCCTTTATGACGAGCGTATTTCGTCTGGCTTGATCGGGCACCTTCTTCAAGCCGCGAACGGTGCCTCAATCGCCCGCGGTGGTTCATGGCTTCGTGACCGTCTGGGTGAACAGGTTCTGCCAAAAGGCATCACGCTGACCGAGGACCCACACCGCCCCCGCATCCGCGGATCCAAACCGTTCGACGCAGAAGGCCTCGCGACCTATTCCAGAAACATCGTAGAAGACGGTGTGCTTACAGGCTGGACGCTCGACCTCGCCAATGCCCGAAAACTCGGGATGGAAAGCACAGCCTCCGCCGCGCGCGGCACCGGCGGCCCACCAAACCCAACGGTCGGCAATGTTTCCATGACACAAGGTGACAAGTCCCGCGACGAGCTCCTGCGCGATATGGGCACCGGACTGCTGGTGACAGGCCTGATCGGCTCCACAATCAACCCAACCACCGGCGACTACTCGCGGGGTGCCAGCGGTTTCTGGATCGAAAACGGCCAAATCTCTTACCCAGTCACCGAATGCACGATTGCGAGCAACCTGCACGACATGTTGGCCACCCTCATCGCCGCAAACGATGCTCGGGCACATCTCTCACGGGTCGTCCCGTCAATCCTCGTCGAAAGCATGACGATTGCTGGCGCCTGAACTTGAGCTTCTCAAAACTGCGGCACTAGAAGCGGGCGAAATCGCGCGCTCCTTTTGGCGCGAGGATCCCCAAGTCTGGGACAAAGGCGGCGACGACCCGGTGTCCGAAGCAGACTTCGCCGTGGACACCCATCTCAAAACGACGCTTTTAGCAGCGCGACCCGACTACGGCTGGGTCAGCGAGGAAACCGAAGACGACCCGTCTCGCTTCGAAACGGAACGTACCTTCGTCGTCGATCCCATCGACGGTACCCGCGCATTTGTCGCCGGAGAGAAAACCTGGGCCCACTCCCTCGCCATCGTCGAAAACGGAACGCCGATCGCAGCGGCCGTCTACCTCCCTGTTCGCAACAAACTCTATCTGGCGACGAAAGGCGGCGGTGCCACCCTCAACGACGCACCCATTCGTTCAACGCTCGCGGAACTCACAGAAGACACAACGCTCCTGACACCCCGCATTACGCTTAAGCCTGACTTCTGGAAATCAACGCCGCCAACATTCTCCCGCCACTTCCGCCCGTCCCTGGCCTATCGCCTTGGCCTCGTCGCCGAAGGCCGCTTCGACGGAATGCTCACCCTGCGATCAAGCTGGGAATGGGACATCGCGGCGGGTGCTCTTCTGGTAACCGAAGCAGGCGGCCAAGCATCAGATCGCCGGGGGAACGCGCTTACCTTCAACAGTCACGCCCGCCAAACAGCCGGCATCGTTGCCGCAGGTGAGGCCACGCATTCTGCGCTTATTGCGCAACTCGCTTGAGGTAATCTGCAAAACGCGGACCTAGATAGGCGTTGAACGCGCGCACTTCCTCTCTTTGGTGAGCTTCCGGATTTGTAACCAACCAAACGGTCGACGCGACACTCGCCGGAATGAGACCTGTGCGTTGCAACCCGTCGCTTGTTCCCAACAGACCAACGGGCAAAGGCCCCACGCCCACACCCATGCGGACCGCTGTCTCGACAGATTTTAGATCGGCGCACCGCATATGGATCTGATCCTTGCCCACGCGATCAAAGATCCAGTCGTTCACCCGTCTCGGGGTGTTTGGTCCATCAAAAACGACGATCCGGTGTGCCGCAAGCTCGGTCTCTTGCGTCGGCAGGCCATGCGACGCGCTGTAGCTGGGCGAGGCATACAAATCTATGTGGGCAAGCCCAAGCTTCCGAGCAATCAATGTCGGCTCTTTGATTTCGGGAGCAAGGCGGATGGCAACGTCTGCTTCTCCGCCAACCATGTCCACGTAGTGATCGCTCGGGACAAATTCGAACCGAATGCCCGGATGATCGGCAACATATTTTTCCAGCATGGCCGCAAAGTCCGCGTTGAACATCGCCTCGGTTGCCGCGATGCGAATAACCCGGTCGAGCCGGGCCACGACACCGCGCGCAGCAGAGAAGAATGCGTCGCCCGCAGCCGCAAACTCCTCTGCCTTACCCAACAACGCACGCCCTTCACTCGTAAGACGAAATCCCCGGGTTGTGCGTGTGAAAAGCGTCAGATCCAGCGCATGTTCCAGCGCCTCAATCCGGCGCGAGACAGTCGGTTGAGGCATTCCAAGGGCGCGTGCAGCTTTAAGGCTAGACCCTTCATGTGCGACCGCCAGAAAGACACGAACATCGGACCAGTTGACATTCTTATTACTCAT
>CAYPVG010000327.1:0-4207 GCA_964414085.1 uncultured Boseongicola sp.
GCGGCAGTCACGGCTTTGGACGTCGCATCAAGTGCGAGCTCGCCGTTGTTCACTTCACCAAGGAGAAGAACGCTCATGACACGGCTCCTGCTTCTTTGAGTTTCGCGACCAGTTCGTCGACGGAGCCAACGATCTCACCAGCTTTGCGGGCTTCCGGCTCGCCGGTTGAGACGATTTCGAGACGTGGAGAGACGTCGACGCCGTAGTCTGCCGGTGTCTTCTCATCCAACGGCTTTTTCTTCGCCTTCATGATGTTCGGCAGAGACGCATAGCGAGGCTCATTCAAACGCAGGTCGACCGAGATGATCGCCGGCATCTTAACCTTGATGGTCTGAAGACCGCCGTCGACTTCGCGGGTCACTGTGGCGCTGTCGCCGTCCAGCTGAACATCAGATGCGAAAGTCGCCTGTGCCCAGCCAGTGAGCGCAGCCAGCATCTGACCGGTGGCATTCATGTCGTTGTCGATTGCTTGCTTACCGCATAGCACAACGCCGGGCTGTTCTTCATCGCAAACCGCCTTCAGCAGCTTTGCGACTGCGAGCGGCTCAATGTCAGTGTGAACATCGTCTGCAGCCACGATCAGGATCGCACGGTCAGCACCCATCGCGAGTGCCGTGCGCAGTGTTTCCTGGCTTTGCTTTACGCCGATAGAAACCGCGATGATCTCGTCCGCCTGACCGGCTTCTTTCATGCGGATAGCTTGTTCAACGGCAATCTCGTCAAACGGGTTCATCGACATTTTCACATTCGCCAGATCGACACCCGATCCGTCCGCTTTGACGCGAACCTTCACGTTGTAGTCGATGACGCGTTTGACAGGCACCAGCACCTTCATCGGCGTTAACTCCTTAGCAAGCGGGGACGTCCCCGGTTCATTTCTCGGACGGTTTATCGAAGCGTGACCGGGGAAAATAGTGCAAAATCGACGCGTTTGGGCCCCGCGACGCCGCGTTTTTGCCCAGTCGTGCTACGATAGGAAAAATTTTAGGAGAATCTCATTGGAAAAAGTCACAGGAATCGGCGGATTTTTCTTTCGTTCAAAAGACCCTAGCGCCCTAGCGGCATGGTACGAGACGCACCTTGGCATTAATCCAGCGCCAACCGATATGACCACACCACCTTGGGTTGGCTCCGAAGGGGTTACGGTCTTTGCGCCATTCGCCGCAGACACGGATTACTTTGCGGACGACAAAACGTTTATGTTGAATTTCCGAGTCGCGGATTTAGACGCGATGCTGGCGCAGCTGCGCGCAGCCGATATCACCATCAGTCATGAGCAAACCATGGAAGGGATTGGGCGGTTCGCGCGTATTCACGACCCCGAAGGAAACCCGGTGGAATTGTGGGAACCTGCTGGCTGATCTCTTTTTCAACTGTGCGCAAGAACCGTCAAGCAACCCTGTTTTCGGGCTGATATCGGTGTCGCATGGAGACACGAGACACATCAAAAAGACACTCATCATCGCTGGTGAAACGCACGCTTTGGCGTATCGAGACCACTTTGGATCGCGCGCCGACGCTGGCTGATTTGGCGTCGGCCGAGGGCGTTAGTCGCTTTCACTTGACGCGGGCCTTTGGGCTCGCAACAGGTCAGTCCCTGATGGCTTACGTTCGAGCGCGTCGTCTGACGGTGGCCGCTGAAAGGTTGCTGGCGACCCAGGAGAGTGTGCTGAGCATCGCGCTCGATGCGGGGTACGACAGCCATGAAGGTTTCAGCCGCGCATTTCGTGGTGTTTTCGGAATGTCTCCGATAGAGGCGCGGGCGTCCGCGTCGGATATTTCAGGACAGGAGCCTTTAGAGATGACAGATACGGATACCCCTTTTCAGCCACCGCGATTTGAGACCCACCCGGGCATACGACTTGTCGGTAAGTCGGACCGGTTTACCCCTGAAACGCGCCCTTCAATTCCGGGCCTCTGGGATCGTGTGGTGGCGGAGTTTGGGCCGTCGATGATGGACACAGTTACCTTTGGTGTGTGTCACGACTTCGATGGGCATGACTTCACATATTTTGTTGGAATGGAGGACGATGGCGGCGCATCGGGACTGCCGGAGACATTAAGAATTCCAGAAGGTAAGTACGCGGTTTTTGATCACCCGGGGCACATCTCGGCAATCTCCGAGACGTGGTCGTCGATCTTTGAAACCTGGTTGCCGGGCGCAGGCGTTACTGTAACTGATGGGCCTGAGTTTGAGTGCTACGAAAAAGACTTCTCCCCTGAAGGCGTGGGGCGAGTTTCGATCTGGATCCCTGTGGCGGACGCCTAGCGGTTCGCCCCGGGTTTCCAAAGCACATCCGAGCGGCCTTCGTCATTCGCGATGCGGGCCGCGCAGAAGAACCAGTCGGACAGACGGTTCAAGTACTTGATCGCGGCATTGTTGACTGACTCCATCGTGGCCAGCTCGACCGACAGGCGCTCTGCGCGTCGCGCGACGGTGCGGCAGAGGTGAAGGTGCGTGGAAAGCGGTGATCCTGCGGGCAAGATAAAGGACTTCAGCGGTTCTAGCCGCTTGATCATGTCGTCAATTTCGGCCTCAAGGCGTGCAGTTTGCTCGGGCACCATGCGCAGAACCGGGTAACCTGCCTCACTGTCCATTTCCATGTCTGGGCGGCAGAGATCGGCGCCAAGGTCGAAGAGATCGTTCTGGATCAGCGACAGGAGGTTGTCCAAGTCTTCCTCGGCATGAAGGCGGGCCATGCCGACGGTCGCGTTCAGCTCATCCACGGTTCCATAGGCCGTAACGCGCATCGAGTGTTTCGCAACACGAGCACCATTGCCGAGGGCGGTTTCTCCGGCATCGCCGGTTTTTGTGTAGATCTTGTTGAGAACAACCATGGCCTAGCCTCCCGAGCGGCGCACATAGACGAAGATAAGGATCAGGATGATCGCGACAGCTTGCGCATAGATGCGATAGCGCATGATGCGGTTTGCGTGCTTGCGATTGAAGTCGCCGCCTTTGGCAAAGCCTCCGATGCCGGTCAGCAGCACGAGAAGAACAATCAATACGGCGATGGCGACAAGAATAAAGAGCGGGTCCGAAAGCATTTGGTCCTCGTTTATCGGTTCTCGGCACACCTAGCGCAGCTGACCGCAAAGGCGAACGCGACGTTTTAGCTTCTGTTCAGAAACTTGTCTTTGATTGAAGTCGGAAACAAGCGGCGCAAAGCGTCTGAGGCGTAGGTCGGTACTGTGACGTAGTAGCGCGCACGCGGCTTTGGAGAAGTAATCGCGTGAATGAGTTTGTCCGTCACTGCGGATGGAGGCCTTTTGAAGGGAGATTTGCCAGAGCCTTTGTAAAGCCTGTCGAGCAGTCCGCCTTCGTACTCTGCAAGGCGTGGGGATTTCTTCCAGTCGATCCATTTGTCGAAGTTTTTGACGGCGTTTTTGCGAAAGTCGGTGACGATGGGACCGGGCTCGATCAGCGCGACATGGATGTTCTCGCTCGCCATTTCCATGCGCAATGCGTCCGACCAGGCCTCAACGGCGTACTTCGAGGCGGCGTAGGCCCCTCGGTAGGGAGTCGTGACAAGACCCAGCACGGAAGAATTATTGACGATCCGTCCGTGTCCCTGCGCGCGCATCGCGGGCAGGACGCGAACCGTGAGATCGTGCCAGCCGAGGAAATTTGCATTGAAATTGGCGGTCAAGGCGGCGCGGGACAGGTCTTCGATAGGTGCAGGAATGGCGTAGGCACCGTTGTTGAAGAGCGCATCCAACGTACCGCCGGTTTTGGCGAGCACTTCCTCGACGGCAGACGCAATCGAGCTTTCGTCTTCGTAGTCCAGTTGCAAGGCGTCAGTGAGGCCCTGTTCGACCAGTGCCTCAACATCCAATTTCTGGCGGCAGGCCGCGAAAACACGCCAGCCTTTCCGGTGAAGCGTCTCGGCCGCGTCGCGTCCAATACCGGTCGAGCAGCCAGTGATGAGGATGGATTTTTGAGCCTGAGCCATACCAGCGGTGTGGCGGGCGAAATCCTGCATTGCAAGGGTGATTTTCGCCTCTCAGCGCGCTTCCGCGCTTGCCGCCAATTTTCTCTGCCGATACACATCATCTATGGCAAACGACGCAGATACCCCCAATATCGACGAGGCGAACCCGGCAGAGCCGTTGCGCCGCGCGATCGCGGACCGGTATCTGACCTATGCGCTGTCGACGATCATGCACCGGGCCTTGCCGGACGCGCGGGACGGGCTGAAACCTGTGC
>CAYPVG010000328.1:0-10226 GCA_964414085.1 uncultured Boseongicola sp.
GGATCGTATTGGGGTGTTGTACCTGGGCCGGCTCGTGGAAGAGGCCGACCCGAAGACCCTGTTCGAGCGTCCGGCGCATCCCTACAGCCAAATGCTTTTGGCGGCTGCGCCCAAGATGGACGGGTTCGGGCGCGAGGTGGCTCCTCCAAAAGGGGAAATTCCCGATCCGATCAATCCACCACCCGGGTGTGCGTTCAATCCGCGCTGCCCTCTGGCCATTCCGCTTTGCATTCAGGAGCGTCCCGAGCTGCGAGACGTCGATGGCGCGCGTGTGGCGTGTCACCGCGCGGAAGAGGCGATCGCGCGCATGAGCGAAGGCGTCGAAGCCTGATTCACTCATTTGCGTCGTACGGAGCGAATGCAAGTATTCGACCTGCGCGTCGCGTGGGGCGCGCAAGCGCTGACGCCCTCGCGCTCAGTTTCTTTTAGGTATTTTTGAAAAGGTGAAAGAACAGGTTGGCCTTGACCTTCCAGTGACTGGAACCCTTATATGCCAGGCAGTCTAAGGATTGAGAAGGTCTGGTATGGGAGACATGTCACATATGCGCGTGCCGGTTCAGGGCATGAGTTGCGCATCCTGCGTTGGGCGCGTGGAAAGCGCTGTCGCAGCATTGCCAGGCGTGACGGCTGCGCGCGCCAATCTGGCAAGCGGCGTGGTTGAGGCGGATTTGACCGAGACGGGGACTGCCGAGAGCGTCCTTCAGGCCTTGGAAAAGGCCGGGTATCCGGCCCGGACGGAGACGTTGCGCGGTGACGTCTCTTCTTTGTCCTGCGCGTCTTGTGTGGGTCGGTTGGAGCGCGCATTGCTGGCGACGCCCGGGGTGCTGGACGCGCGTGTGAACCTGGCTGACCATTCGGCTGTCGTGGAGTTGGCTGCGGATACCGATCGCGCCAGCGTTCTGTCCGCTGCACGCGGGGCTGGCTATCCGATCACGCCCGAGGGCGATACGCCTGCATCCAGCGATGACGATGAGATCAAGACGCTGAAGCGACAGGTGTTCTGGGCTGCGATGCTGGTGCTTCCTGTGTTTCTCGTCGAGATGGGCGGCCATCTAATCCCCGGCGTACATCACTTTATCGGACAAACGCTTGGGCATCAGACGAGCCGGGTTTTGCAGTTTCTGTTGGTCGGTGCGGTACTGATCGGTCCGGGCCGCGTGTTTTTTCAACGCGGTATTCCAGCGCTTTTGCGGCGTGCACCCGAGATGAATGCATTGGTGGCGTTGGGGACGGGGGCGGCGTTCCTTTATTCGACAGTGGTGACGTTCCTGCCATCGGTACTGCCGGAGACCGCACGGTCTGTCTATTTCGAGGCCGCGGGTGTGATCGTAGTCCTGATCCTGTTCGGCCGGCTTCTGGAGGCGCGGGCAAAAGGACAAACGGGTGCTGCTGTTCGTGCCTTGATTGGTCTCAGGCCCGAGACTGCGCGGCGTTTGCGCGACGGGTCTGTTGAGGAGGTTCCGCTGGTGGAAATTGCCGTCGGCGACGTTGTGCAGATCGCGCCGGGTGCTCGTGTTCCGGTTGATGGTCGCGTTGTGTCCGGGGCGAGTTATGTGGATGAGGCCATGCTATCCGGCGAACCGGTTCCTGTTGCGAAAGGGCCGGGTGACGCGGTGACGGGTGGTACCGTTAATGGAACAGGCGCCTTGGACGTTGAGGTGACCGAGGTCGGCTCGGCCACTGTTTTGGCGCGGATCATCGACATGGTGCGGGACGCTCAAGGCGCAAAACTTCCGGTGCAAGCGGTCATTGACCGCGTAACGGGCGTATTTGTCCCGGTCGTTCTGGCGATCGCGATCATCACCTTTGGTGTTTGGCTGGCGCTTGGCCCGGGTTTGGCAGAAGCCTTGGTTGCAGCGGTGTCGGTTCTGATCATCGCTTGCCCATGCGCCATGGGACTTGCGACACCCACGTCCATCATGGTGGCGACGGGCCGCGCAGCAGAGCTGGGTGTGTTGTTCCGCAAAGGGGATGCATTGCAGCGGTTGCGCGAGGTCGACTCAGTGGCGTTCGACAAAACTGGGACGCTGACCGAGGGGCGGCCTGAGGTCGTTGATGTCGTGACGCTGGGCGCTGTGACGCGTGAAGGTCTACTGAACGCTGCCGCCGCCGTTGAGGCGCATTCCGAACACCCGATTGCACGGGCCATCTTGCGGGCGGCCCCCGATGTCGCCCGTGCTGACACCTTTGAAAGTCGAACTGGAGGCGGCGTTTCCGGGACGGTCGATGGTCGAGAAATCGTCGGGGTCACCCCTGCGCTGCTCGCAGAGAAGGGCGTCGATGCGGCAGAGCTTCAGGCCGAGGCGGAAGCCTTCGCAAAAGCCGGAAAGACTGTGTTTTTCGTCGCTATTGATGGCGCGCCAGCCGGGCTGATCGCAGTTGCCGACGCCCTGCGCCCGGGCGCGCGCGAGATGATTGACGCACTGCATGACATGGGGCTTCAGGTTCAGATGATCTCAGGCGATCGTAAGGAAACAGCCAAGGCAGTTGGCGATGCGCTTGGCGTCGATGTTGTACACGGCGAGGCCTCGCCCGACGACAAGGTCAAGTTGATCGAAGAGATCGGTAAAACCGCGAATGTCGCCTTTGTGGGTGATGGTATCAACGATGCACCAGCGCTCGCGGCGGCGAATGTGGGCGTGGCTATTGGGACAGGGACAGATGTGGCGATAGAAACTGCTGACGTTGTCTTGATGAGTGGAGAGCCCAAAGGGGTGATTAACGCGGTGCAACTCTCACGCGCCACTATGCGGAATATTAAAGAAAACCTCGGTTGGGCTTTCGGGTACAACATCCTTCTGATCCCGGTGGCCGCAGGTGTGCTCTATCCTGCATTCGGGCTTTTGTTGTCGCCGATGCTTGCCGCCTTGGCGATGGCGTTTTCCAGCGTGGCCGTGGTCACAAATGCACTGCGGTTGAAGCGGGTTGAGGGCGTGACATGAATATCGGAGACGCAGCTGCTGCAACGAGCCTTCCACCCAAGACCATCCGGTACTACGAGGACATCGGGCTTGTGCAACCGGCCCGTGATACCAACGGCTACCGTGCATTCAACGACACCGATCTGCATAAGCTCAGGTTTCTGGGGCGTGCCCGTGCTTTGGGGTTTTCGATCGAAGACTGCCGTGCGCTCCTGGCGTTGTACGCAGACAAAAGCCGGGCAAGTGCCGAAGTGAAGAAGATCGCTCAAGGCCATCTGGATGATATTGCAGTCAAAATTGCTGACCTGAATGCAATGCAATCAACGCTGAAGCACCTCGTGGATACATGTGCGGGGGATGGTCGGCCAGATTGCCCGATCCTCGACGATCTCGGGGCAGTGACTAGCGCACCATCGTCGTAAGGTCCGGGTCTTCGCCCGAGGCTTGCGGCAGATCTGTGGGGATTTCATAGTAGTCACCTTTGTCCGCGCAGAAGATGTGGCCCTTCACGCTTAATCCGGTCGGGCTGTCCAGCGTGCCCGCGAAGATCGACATGTTTTCACCGGGCCCGTCCCAGAACATCTGACTTCCGCAGGTGCCGCAAAAACCACGCCGTGCTGTCGGCGACGACTGATACCACGTCAGTGCACCCGTGATTGAGATGTCTTCTCTCAGCGCACTCGTTGCGGCGACGTGAAACCCGGAGGTCTTTCGGCATTGGGCGCAGTGGCACGCGATCACGGGCCGCAAAGGACCAGTGATTTTGTAGGTGACCGCACCGCAATTGCAGCCGCCCTTTGCCACCTGCGGTAAAGAGCTCAACCGTTCACCCGTTCGAACCGCGCACCCAGTGTCGTCATCAGGTCTTCAAAGATCGGGAAAGACGTACGCACCGGCGCTGCGTCGTCCACAGTGACGGGCTTCTGGCTCGCCATGCCGAGGCACAGGAACGACATCGCGATCCGATGGTCGAGTTGCGCCATCGCCGTTCCGCCGCCAGGCACGCCAGATGGGCCGAGGCCTTCGACCTCCCACCAGTCCTCGCCTTCGTCAACGGTCACGCCATTGGCGCGGAGGCCTTTGGCCATCGCGTCGATCCGGTCGCTTTCCTTCACGCGCAGCTCTTTCACGCCATGCATCGATGTGCGCCCAGTGGCGTAGGACGCCACGACAGACAGAATAGGATATTCGTCGATCATTGACGCGGCACGCTCGGGCGGAACGTCGATCCCCTTCATCTCTGGGGAGAAGCGGGCGCGCAGGTCAGCAACAGGTTCGCCACCTTCCTCGCGCATGTTCTCATAAGTCAGGTCCGCGCCCATATCGCGCAATGTCTCAAACAACCCAGCGCGCGTGGGGTTGAGGCCAATGTTCGGCACCAGAACATCCGAGCCTTCGACGATAAGTGCCGCACAAACCGGGAAGGCCGCAGAGGAGGGGTCGCGTGGGACTTCGATGGTTTGCGGGCGTAGCTCAGGCTGACCCGTCAACGTAATCACGCGACCTTCAGCCGTATCCTCGGCCGCCAACTCCGCGCCAAAGCCCACCAACATCCGCTCGGAGTGGTCTCGTGTGGCCTCAGTTTCGATGACAACCGTCTGTCCGGGAGCGTTCAAACCAGCCAGAAGAACGGCCGACTTTACCTGCGCCGACGGCATTGGTGTGTGGTAGCGAACAGGCACTGGGTCAGCCGCGCCAACCACGGTCATGGGCAGCCGCCCCTTGGCGCGCCCGTACGAGCGTGCACCAAACAAAGCGATTGGGTCTGTCACCCGCCCCATGGGGCGCGAGCGCAGTGATGCATCTCCTGTAAATGTCGCAGTAATAGGCGTCGTCGCCATGGCTCCCATGATCAGTCGCACGCCCGTGCCCGCGTTGCCGCAGTCGATCACGTCTTCCGGCTCACGAAAGCCGCCGACGCCAACACCGTGAACTGACCATTGACCGTCGCCGTGTTCGATAACGTCGGCACCAAATGCTCGCATGGCGGAGGCGGTTGCAAGCACATCCTCCCCTTCCAACAGGCCGGAAATTCGCGTCTCGCCAACAGCCATTGCACCCAGAATGAGAGAGCGGTGCGAGATCGACTTGTCGCCGGGAACGCGCGCCTCGCCCTTCAGCCCAGCCGCTTTTCTCGATCTCAACGGTTCCGGTGTTCCATGCCCCGACATTCGCGTCCCTCTTTCACAGTTGCGCTTCTGTTAGCGCACACGGTTTGGGACTGTCCATGCGGCCATTCCCTTCTTTCTAGCAAAAATACTCAAAAAACCCGAGCGCAGGCTCCGAAAGGAGACAAGCGAGGCGACGTCTTGCGCCCTCAGGCGCGCAAAAAGGTCAGATAGTGTGGCGTGCGGTCTTCGCGGATCGCTTTCGCCTCATAACGGGTGCGCGTCCAGTCGCTCCATGGCGTACGCCAGTCAGCGGCCTTTTCTGCGGTCCATTCAAACCCGGCCTTAGGTACCTCTTCCAGCGCCTGTCGAACGTAATCCGGGATGTCAGTCGCGATCCGAAACTCGGCGCCGGGCTTCATGACCCGGTAAAGTGGTTCCAAATGCTCGGGCGTTACAAACCTACGGCGATGGTGACGCTTCTTGGGCCAGGGATCGGGATAGAGCAGAAACGCCTTCGACAGGCTTTCCGGGGGAAGCACATCCATCAAATCACGCGCATCACCCGCGTGGACCCGAACGTTGTCGATGTCCGCGTCACGCATTTTGCCGAGCAGCATCGCGACGCCGTTGATGTACGGCTCTGCCCCTATGATGCCAACGTCGCGGTTCAGGGCCGCCTGATGCACCATATGCTCTCCGCCGCCGAACCCGACCTCGAGCCAGACCGGCTTGTCTGCGAACAACTTCTCAAGGTCGAGCGGGGTTCGATCTGGGTTCTCGTCCCAACCGACAGCTCCTGGAGAGAGGTGCGCAAGGTCCTCAAGGTAGGCTTTTTGGCTGTCGCGCAGGCCTTTGCCTTTGAACCGGCCATAAAAGTTGCGCCAGGGTGCGCCAGAAGGGTGATGATCGCTCATGGGCGCGCCGGGTGCCACCGACGCGCCGAAAGGTCAAGTCAGTCGTACTGCACAACCTCAATTTCGATCCCGTCGCCATCATGGAAATAGAACCGTCGTCCGGGTTCGTAGTCTGCGTGGCTTTTGGTTTTGAAGCCTTCGGCCAAAACACGGCGTTCAATCTCGTCCAGATCGTCCACGACCACAGCCCAGTGGTTGAAGCCGCCCACTGTGGTGTAGCTGCTGCCCTTGGCTGCGGGCGGGTCAGGGTAGGTGAAGAGCGCGACGTAGGTGTCGTCTTCGCCCACATGCACCGTATAGCCCGTTTCCATGCCGGCGCCTTCCCAGCGGATTTTCCACCCGAAAACCCGACCAAGCCAGTCGGCTGTCTTCTTTGGGTCAGAGACGGTCATATTGATGTGTTCAAGTCGTACCTGCGCCATCGGTGCATTCCTTTTCTTTACGTGACGCAGACCACCCTAGGACCTCAAGTTCACTTGAGGTCAAGTCAATAATTCAAGATAAAGTAATTCGCTTAGGCAGCTGTAAAGAATAGCTATTCTTTGATTTCGTCCGGGCGTATGCCCCAGATTTTCCGCTTTTCGACCCATCCACGGTTGCCCCCGGCTGCGATACGGCACCAATCCAAGCCACAGGATTCGAGACGGGCGATCACACCTGACTCAGCCATCGCGTTCACCGGGCTTTCCGGGTCTGGCTTGATCAGAAGCGGGGTCATGTCCTGTTCAACAATCACGTGACGCACGCCTGAAAGGAGCGAGTAATGCACCCAGCCGCCTTGTCCATCCCGGTCGCGCACCCGCCGCCAGTGACCGTATTCGCCTGTGATCTCCAGCGGCATGTTCCGGCGGGTGAACACCCAGTCGATCCGATGCGACAGCGACGGCCCACGGCGGACATTTCCTTCTTCCGCCTTCAGTGACACAAACCGTGGAATGGGGAGGTTCGTGACTGGCCCGCGTTCGGACGCCGTGGCGGGCATGGCCATGACGCACGCCAGCAGGACCGCTCCAACTCGCGCCGAAAATCGCTTCGAAAATATCATCCCGCTCGGTCCTGTCTTTGCCGCGCTTTTGATAAGCGTCTCTTGTGCCTCAGGTCGTCTCAGGGCAGTTTGCCAAAAAGCGCCTGCGGATGGAAGATGAGAGAGCCCGGATGCCAGACAAACGTCTAAGTGTTGTTGTGACGCGACGCCTGCCAGAGGCGGTCGAGGCGCGGATGTCGGAATTGTTCGATGTGACGCTGTCGCAAGACGACAAACCGATGAGCAAGGATCAATTGATTGCCGCTGTGAAAGACGCCGATGTTCTGGTGCCGACAATCACCGACACCATCGACGCCGGAATTCTTGCGCAGGCGGGTGAACGCTTGAAGCTGATCGCTAACTTCGGGGCAGGGGTGGACAACATCGATGTATCCACCGCCCGCCAGCGCGGCATCCATGTGTCGAACACGCCCGGCGTTTTGACGGACGACACAGCGGACATGACGATGGCGCTGATCCTCGCGGTTACCCGGCGCATTCCGGAAGGTCTGCACGTGATGCAGAAAGGCAATTGGGACGGGTGGTCGCCGACTGCGAACCTCGGCGGTCGGGTTGGCGGACGTCGACTCGGCATTCTCGGCATGGGGCGTATCGGGCAGGCGGTCGCCAGACGGGCCCGCGCCTTTGGGATGGAAGTGCATTATCACAACCGCCGCCGCCTTCGCACCGAGATCGAGGAAGAGCTTGGTGTGCGCTACTGGGAGAGCCTCGATCAGATGGTGAGCCGCATCGACATCCTGTCGATCAACTGCCCACACACGCCGTCCACCTTCCATTTGATGAATGCGCGTCGGTTGAACTTGATGAAACCAACAGCCGTGATCGTGAACACGTCACGTGGTGAAGTCATCGACGAGAACGCGCTGACGCGCATGCTGCGCTCGGGCGCGATCGCTGGAGCCGGGCTTGATGTGTTCGAGCATGGCCACGAGGTGAACCCGCGTCTGCGCGAGTTGCCGAATGTCGTGCTTCTCCCCCATATGGGGTCTGCGACAGTCGAAGGGCGCGTCGAGATGGGTGAGAAAGTTATTATTAATATCAAGACCTTCGATGATGGGCATCGCCCGCCTGATCTGGTCGTCCCGTCAATGCTGTAAGAGGGCCACCCGATTGGTGCGCGTGTGTTTGACCTTGGGGCTTTTGGTGATCGCGGCTTGTACGCGCCCTTTGACACCCGCTGAGTCAGATTTTGCTGAGAAGCTGTTTGGCGAGACACTGGACACCGCTCCGGTGCGAATCCTGTCTCTGCCATATTGGGATCCGGACGCGAAAGACGACGCTGAAATCCTGCGTGGGACAGAGCGTGCCTGCGTCCGCACGCCCCAGCCTCGCGGCGCTCAACCTCCGCAAGCTTTCGCTCTGGGCAACGGTATGCATTTCAGTGGGTCGCTTCAGGGCAGTGACATGACGCTGGCCTGGCCCAAGGCGTTGAGATTCCCACAAGCGATCATTTTCGCGCACGAGATGACCCACGTCTGGCAGTGGCAGAACCGCAGTTGGACGGGCTACACGCCGTGGCGCGCGCTTGGTGAAAGCATCCGCGAACCTGATCCATATTTTTCGGAGACCGGCCAGTCTCCTGACTTTCTGGGATTTGGCTACGAGCAGCAGGCGGCCATTGTCGAAGACTATGTGTGCTTTGCGTTTGCAAATCCGACCCATCCGCGCCGGGCTGAGTTGCGGGCGCTTTTGGAGGCAGTCTTCCCGGTTGATGCATTCGACGCAGCGATTGATCGGGAAGGCTTGATTCCAAACGAGTAGCGGAGACATTGAGGGGCTCTGCCCCACGCCGCACGTCGTGCGACGCCCCCGGGATATTTTACCCAAGAAGAAAGTGCATCAGAACCATTGGCCCGGCTCCATCAAGCCAAGGTCGAGAAGCTGGCGCGAGTGCCAGGTAAACTCGGTCGAATTATGCCAGCGGAAAGTGTCTATGGCGTGGCGGCTGGCGGGGTTTGTCGTCAGAGCCTTCGCGGCGCGGAAAGAAACGATCGCCGCCGTCAGATTGTGGTGCCAGGGGCAGGCGTAGGTGTTGTATTCCGGGATCGACCAGGTGTGATCCTGGTTCAACGTGAGCCCGGGCGTCGTGCGGGCCAGGGCGATGCGGTCAATCCGGCGACGTCCTTCGGGAATGTGGTCTTCAAACCGCCACCTGAGGCCGCCGTAGAAATTGAGCTGCCGCTCAAGTGTTGTTCCGTCGTCCGATTTGCGGGCGAGCGCGTAGTAGCCGGATTTATCGAGCATGGCATCGTTCAACGCGACGCCGTTCTCGGCCTGGCCAAGATCGCCGGCATAGACATCGATGATGTAGGTCAGCATGGCCGAGCGGCGTTCTTCGCTGTGAAACGTCAGCATCTCGCCAATCGAGCGGGTTTCGCAAAACGGGTAAAACAGGAACTCGGCGTTATAGCCGTAGTAGAGCCATGTGTCCTGGGGCAGAGCCTTTACAATCGCGTTCACAATCTCGGACGTAACACCGGGGCCGCGCGTTTTATGGGCGATCATAATGATGTCATCGGAGCTTGGGATGCTCTTCAGAAGTTCTTCAGGTGCCACGAGTATGCGTGTTTTGAACCCGCATTTGGCGAGGTGAGCGAGGCTTTCTGGCAGCGCCGACTCATCTTCGGCAATGAGCACCGCGACCGGGCCTTTGGTCTGCGTGATCTGCGGGTTTTTCACCGCTTCCGTGAGGTCAACAAAGTGCATTGTGGTTCGCAAATTGAATACTGTCGCAACCTCGCATGGTGCCTTGGAGCTTGGCAAGCCGAAGCCGAGCGTGTAGGACGCGCGCTGATCCAAAATTCACCTTGGAAGCTGAGCTAGATGACCGCGCCGAAGAAGCTTTTTATCAAAACCTATGGCTGTCAGATGAATGTCTACGACAGCGAGCGGATGGCGGAGAGTCTTGGCGGTCAGGGCTATGTGCCTACGGATACTGCCGAAGACGCGGATATGATCCTTTTGAACACGTGCCACATCCGCGAAAAGGCGGCGGAGAAAGTGTATTCCGAGCTTGGTCGCTACCGCCCTTTGAAAGATGCCAAGCCTGATTTGAAAATCGGTGTAGCAGGCTGTGTTGCACAGGCTGAGGGTGCCGAGATTGTCGCACGCCAACCGATGGTCGACCTCGTTGTTGGCCCGCAGTCCTACCACCGACTGCCGGAACTTGAGGCGAAGACTCGTCAGGGTGGACGTGCGCTCGACACGGATTTCCCGGAGGAAGACAAGTTCGAGC
>CAYPVG010000329.1:0-3295 GCA_964414085.1 uncultured Boseongicola sp.
ATCGTTGCGGAACATATGACCGTAATCCTTGACCGTTGTCCCGCACCCGGATGTGTTAATCACGATGGCGTCCAAGCCACCGTTCTTGTCTTCGGCAATCCAGGCTTTGATGTTCCTCGCAGCTGCCGCGTGGCTTTCGTCCTCTTTGCCCATGTGATGCACAAGCGCGCCACAGCACCCCATGCCTCCAGCAATCACGACCTCGCAGCCGAACCGTTGCAAGAGGCGAATGGTGGCATCGTTGATGTCCGTGTTCAAAGCGCGTTGCGCGCAGCCCGTCATGAGCGCGACTCGCATTTTCCTCTCGGTCTTCGGAGCGAACGTTTGCGGGTCGTCATTTCGACTGACGGGCGGGATGGTCTTGGGGGCCATCTCCAGCATCGCTTTCAAGCGCGGATCAGGCATGAAACGCGCAAACGGACGCCCCATCTTGGCACCGAGCAGCGCAACGCGAAAGCGCGTCGGATAGGGTAGAATTTGCGCAAGCGTCCATCTAAGGAAACGTTCAAAGAGCGGCCGCTTGTAGGTCTTCTCGATATGTGCACGCGCATGATCGACAAGATGCATGTAATGCACGCCGGATGGACAAGTCGTCATACATGCCAGGCAAGACAGGCACCGGTCGATGTGCTTGACCGTCTTTGCATCTGCTGGCCGGTCGTTTTCGAGCATGTCTTTGATGAGGTAGATGCGCCCGCGTGGGCTGTCCAACTCATCACCAAGGACCTGATAGGTCGGACAGGTCGCTGTGCAAAATCCACAATGGACACAAGACCTTAAGATCTCGTTCGATCTCTTGATCGCCGGGACCTTCAGCTGCTCTTCGGTAAACGTCGTCTGCATATCAGGCCGCCCCGGCAATAATGGAAAGATTGGCAAACGACGCTGCGAGCGCGGCAACCATCGACACGGTCATGCGCCCCCAGACCGTCGCATCGGGCCGCCATAGCATATACGGCAACAGCACGAGCGCGCCTGCGGCAACACCCAACAGTCCGGGCAAAAGAAACGTCACAAATGCCGATGCCGCCCCCGGAAGGATCAGCAAAAGACCAAAGCCCCCGGCCGCGACAGCTCCTGCAAGTCGCCAATCCTTCAAAAGATACCCGCCGACCATCCCGCCCAAGGCTGGCATTACGATGAAAACAAACGTCGCCCCATCCATCAGCCCATGACCCCCGTATTGAGGATGCCGCGCGGATCGAACTGGCTGCGCAATCCTTTCGCCAGGATTTGTAGTGCCGGATTCTCCGGCTGGAATACTGAGACCCGTCTTTTGAGACTGGCCGGTGCTTTCACAAGCATCACATGGCCGCCTATGCGGGCGACTTCAGATTGTAAGCTTTGGTGGAATGCCTCCGCTTCGTATTCGACGGACTCCGTGGCGAGCCAGACAAGACCACCGCCCCAATCAAACATCGCTCCAAAGTCCGCAACGTCGCCCAAAGCTTGCAAAAGTGCTGGAGCATCCCCGCCTTTAATGGATGCGCGCCACACGTTCGGTTTTGCCTCAAAAGCATGGACATCGCGCACCGCTGTCCAGACGTCGGCGTCTTCCAACGTGAAGGCGCTTTCCCCATACTTCGAGAGCGTTTTTTGTAGCTTTTCAGCGCGGTACCGGACCGAGGCTTCGAACCCCTCCAAACGAAGATGGACCTTGCTTTGACCTTCAGAGGTCACATCCGTCATCGCTGCTCCGGACACTTCGAATGGTGACGCCAACGCTGCAGACATCGCCGCGACACCTGCCGATGGCGAGAAACCCTTCAGCGAGATGGTTCCTACGGCATCCACTTTCGGGAGGAGCTTAAAGCTCACCTCACTCAAAACGCCGAGCGTGCCATATGATCCGGCCATAAGCTTGACGAGATCGTAGCCGGTGACGTTCTTCATAACGCGTCCGCCATTCTTCAGGATCTCACCCGACCCATCCACAAAACGCACACCAATCAGGGAATCACGGCACGCTCCCGCCCGCAGTCGACGCGGCCCAGAGACATTGGCCGCCGTCACGCCACCAAGTGTCGGTGTACCATCGGTTTCCAGTAGTCTGCGATGATCCATTGGCTCAAACGGCAGCATCTGCCCTTCATTCGCCAATGCCTCTTCTATCTCGGACATGGGCGTGCCAGCCCCCGCTACAATGGTGAGCGCGCCGGGCTCATAAAGGGAAATACCGCTCAGGCCACGCGATGACAGGACTTCGCCTTCATCCGGCCCAAGAATGCCGCGGGTGCCACCGCCCTGGATAGACAGCGGGCTCTTCGCCGCGCCGACAGCCTCGGCCAATTCAGCTTCTGTTCCCGGCTCAATCACCTGCCCTGTCCTTCTTTCTAATAAAAATACTCTTTGGGGGTCGTGGTTGGCGAAGCGCCCCCAGCATTTGGCGACTAAGCCGCGACGTCTGGAGCTTTGCGTCGTGTTTCGCTGTTTGCCAGTGGAAAGACCTTGGCCGGGTTCAACAGCCATGCGGGATCGAACACGTCTTTGACCCGCATCTGAATTTCTAAATCTTCCGGGGCGAATTGTACGTTCATCAGGTCGCGTTTTTCGATGCCTACACCATGCTCGCCAGTCAGACAGCCGCCGACTTCGACGCAAAGTTTGAGTATTTCAGCACCCATCGCTTCGCAGGTCTCAAGATCGCCGGGCTTATTCGCATCGAACAAAATGAGCGGGTGCATGTTGCCGTCGCCCGCATGGAAGACATTGCCAACATCAAGACCGTATTCTTCGCTCAACTCGCTGATGCGCCGCAGCACTTCGGGGAGTGACGATACGGGAATTGTCCCATCGAGGCACATATAATCGTTGATCTGACCCATCGCACCGAACGCAGATTTTCGGCCAAGCCAGATGCGGCCCGCTTCGCTTGCGTCTTTGGCCTCTCGCACTTCCACCGGGTCGTGTTTGGCAGCGATCTGCTTGATCAGGCCGAGTTGTTCGTCGATCTCGGCTTCGGAGCCTTCGACCTCAACAATCAGCAGGGCTTCGCAATCCGGGTAGCCTGCTTCAGCGTGCTTTTCGACGACTTCGATGACTTTTCGGTCCATGTACTCAATCGCAACTGGCAGAACGCCAGCCTTGATAATGTCGCTCACACAAGCGCCCGCAACTTCGGCGCTGTTGTATCCGATAAGGACAGGCCGCGCGCCTTCGGGCTTCGGCAGAATGCGTAACGTTGCTTCGGTGACGACACCAAGTTGGCCTTCAGATCCGCAAATCAGACCAAGCCAATCATACCCAGCCGAATCCATGTGCGCGCCGCCGATTTCGACGACGGTTCCGTCCATCA
>CAYPVG010000330.1:0-2592 GCA_964414085.1 uncultured Boseongicola sp.
CGAGGAAATCACTGCGCGTTTCAAGGGACAGATCGCGGGATACAAACGCCCGCGCTACATTGAGTTTGTCGACCAGCTACCGCGCGATATGCTGGGCAAATTGCAGCGGCTCGAGCTAAGCCAGCGCCCGGTGACGGAGAATCAGGCGGCGTGATGTTCGGCGAGCCTGAACGCTAGGACCGCCTTCCGTGAATGTTCACCCGGTGGGCTGACTTGTCACGACGCCCTCAGTGCTACCCGCAGGCGCGGTCGGAGGAGTAGGTTCCTGAGCTGGCTGCAACGCACCATCGATTTCCTCTTCCGTGTTGAATTGCTGCTGCGAAGCCGCTCGAGAGAGCAAGGATCGCATTCCAAGGTGCGTACAATGACGAGCGTAGTTGCGGATATCACGGCGAGCTTGTGCGAAACTCTCTGGCTTTCTGGCCTCCTGCGTTCGAATGTTCGTACGCATCAATTCCTGCTCGGCATTCACTAGACCATAAACGTTCGAAAGGTCCGGCCCGACCACAAAAGCATCATCGTAATTGCGCCAGGCACTGTCTCCGAGGCCAACCGCAGCAGCTGTGCCGGTCACAATGTCTTCTCCAGCATTCGCCAGGCCAAGAATCGTACTTACCGCAGTTCCAAAATCATTCCACAATGCGCGACCATACTGGCGCCTTCGCTGCGATTCATCTGCGTCCTCAAAAAAGATTTCACAATACTCGTCCGCCAAATCGAAACCGGCGTAAAGAAATGTTGTGATCGCCTCCGGCTTGCGTTTGTCGTCAGACTTCGGCTTTTCTTCCGCGCAAACCAATGAGATAATAGCGCTATTTCCATTATTCTGGCGCGATAGTGCATCGGGATTTGTACCCCAGTCATCATAGGTCCTGGGCAAGCACAGTAGCAATGCATAGTTGCTGGCAATGCTTGGGTTTAGCCCAAGATCAGACGCCGCCAAGGGCGCGGCCATAACCCTGTCAGGATTCTTCATCGTGCCCAGAGCCGCATTATAACTGCCCATACTGGTGCATCCGGGAAGTAAAACTGACGCTGCCAGTAATATACGAAAACCAAATCTCATGTTATCCCCCAATAACCTGCGACCGATTAAAGGCGTACAATGTTTTTTCTCTTATTTCAAATCTATTGACTTTATTTGAGATCCAACGCCTTCCGTCCTTCTTCCTCGCGGGCAAAGGCGCGTTTGTAGGCATCACGCGAGGTTAGCCGGTCGCGATAGGCCTTCAGACTATCCGGCACGCCTTCGTCCAGCCCGACATTCTTCGCCAGGATCAGCGCGTATCCGCAGCAGATATCGGCGACTGTAAACCGGTCTGCACACAAATACTCGCGCCCGTCCAAACGTTGTTCCAGCTTTACCAGACGTTTCCAGAACCATTTGGCATAGGCCTCGCCCGCCTCCGCCCAGCCCTTGTCCTTCTCGAAGATCGCGAACCGCATGAAGACCGTCTGCGGGAAAGTGATCGTTGCATCCGCGTGGTAGGTGAAATCGCAGTATTGGGCATAGTCAGCTTCGCCCGGGGCGATAACCAGATCACTCGGCCCGTCCTTGCTCGCCAGATAATGCGCAATCGCGCAGCTCTCTGTCATCTGCGCATCACCATCAACCAATAGCGGGACAGTGCCCAGCGGATTGATCTCAAGATACTCAGGCGCGAGGTAACGCGGCGGGAACGGCAGAATTTTGAGGTCGATATCGACCCCTGCCTCTTCCGCAGCCCAGGTTGCGCGAAGCCCGCGTGATCGCGCACAGGTGTAAAGTGTCGGTTTGATCATGCGAGGCTTTTAGTGCGCTTCTTCGCTTCCGAAACCCAGCACTTTGTGCAGGAGTACGGCGATGATGGCGCCCAGAATCAAGCCGAAGATCGCAGACAGGCCAGCATAGGTCAGCCAGCCGAACACGCCGCCCAACGCGCCGGTCATGCCAGCCACCGCGTGCTCTGCACCATGCGCAAGGTCCGACAGCAAATGGCAGCCGATCTCGTGCGTTCCGTGCAGGATAATTCCCCCGCCGACCCACAGCATGGCGATAGTTCCGACAACCGACAGGAATGTGAGCAGCTTGGGCATCGATTGAAGCAGGAAATAGCCGAATGTCAGGCCAAAACCGCTCTTGCGCTCGACCAGCTTCAGGCCGACGTCGTCCATCTTCACGATCAGGGCGACGGTTCCGTAAACCACCACGGTTATTGCGATTCCGACCAGCGCCAGCGCCGCAGCGCGAACCCAAAAGCTGTCCGTAATTGTCGCAATTTCGTTCAAAGAGATCGCCATGATCTCCGCCGACAGGATCAAGTCGGTACGGATCGCGCCATTGATGCGTTGCTGTTCGAACTTCGCGGGATCTGTGATCGGGTCATCCAGCGTTTTGCCGTGCTTCTCTCCGCCCAGCTTCTCCATGATCTTTTCCGCGCCTTCATAGCATAGGAAACCGCCGCCCAGCATCAGCAGAAATATGATCGCCTGCGGCAGAAACCAGCTCAGCGCCAATGCGCCGGGCAGCAAAACTAGTATCTTGTTCTTTAAGCTGCCCTTGGTGATGCTCCAGATAATCGGGAGCTCGCGTTTGGGGCTGAGCCCGGTGAC
>CAYPVG010000331.1:0-4388 GCA_964414085.1 uncultured Boseongicola sp.
GCACCGATGTCGCGATCGAGTCTGCCGATGTGGTGCTGATGTCTGGCGATCTGCGCGGCGTGGTCAATGCTGTCGAAGTATCCAAGCGGACGATGTCGAACATCCGCCAGAACCTCGTCTGGGCATTCGGCTACAATGTAGCCCTAATCCCGGTGGCTGCGGGTGTGCTTTATCCAGCCTTCGGGCTTTTGCTCTCGCCGGTTTTTGCTGCGGGCGCGATGGCGTTGTCATCGGTTTCGGTTCTTACGAATGCGCTGCGACTTCGCAGAATTGCACCTGCGATGGAAGAACAGAACCGTTCCGCAAACCTAATATCACAATCTCGGCCTCAGCCGGCAGAATAGGAGATACTGACCCATGAACATTGGAGAAGTCGCAGATCGCTCGGGCATCCCATCGAAGACCATCCGCTACTATGAGGATATCGGATTGGTACGCCCTCAGCGAAGCGGAAACGGCTATAGGGCTTTTCGAGAGACGGACCTGCACAAGCTTGCATTTCTCGGCCGAGCCAGGGCGCTCGGGTTTTCCATAGAGGACTGCCGGACCCTTCTCAGTCTTTATGAGGATGAGACCCGAGAGAGTGCGCAAGTGAAAGCAGTAGCGGAAGAGCATCTGACCGCGATTGACGAAAAGATCGCGCAGCTTCAGGGGATGCGTGAGACGTTATCGCACCTTGTTGATGCCTGCCATGGGGATCATCGGCCCGATTGTCCGATCCTCAGCGATCTTTCGCGATTATCGGGTCGGCAAACATAGAAGAGCTCCAACGGATTCAAAGCGCTGCAATAGGAGGAATGATGCCTCAGACCAGTGACACACTCAATGATGCCTACCAGGCCGCTCGGGACTGCGAGAAAAGCTTGGAGCTTCTCCAAAAGACATGCTGTTTTCAAGAGCGCAGCAAGAAAATGATCTCGCTGGTCGATGGTGTCAGGTCATTGTCCGAAAGTTTGCAGTGTGAAATCGAGGATCATTCCAGCCTTGCTGAGGATACTCTGCGTCAAGTTGAGGATGTTGGTGCGGCGATCGGCAAACTATATGCGACTTGCTGCACACCTGCACGAGAAAAACTCTACACGCGGATGTACCGAGCTATAGGCACAATCAACCTCGCAATGTGGAAGATCAAAGGCGTTGCACACTAGCGAATTCAGTTCTTAAGGGTGCTTGCTTTTAGGCCGCCAGCGCTATCCAGCGCGTCGCTTATCGCCCTAATTGTCAAGAGCTCAGGCAACGCGATCCCGGACGGGGCGCCGGGACCGAATACGATGTTGAACGGTATCCCAAAACGTCCGTAGCGCTCGAGGAAACGCGCGATTTCGTCATGTGGGCGTGTCCAGTCAGCCTGCATGGCAATGATCTCGTCATCTTTCAACCGATCTGAGATCGACTTCCGGTTCAGAACGAGGGTTTTGTTGGCTTTACAGGTCAGGCACCAATCTGCGGTCACGTCGACAAAAACCGTGCGGCCCTCCGATACGTGCCGGGCGATCTCTTGCGGCTCGAAAGTCTGCCAATAGGTACCTTCCGTCGAAACGACGGATTTGGATTGTGACGCGATTTGGCCCACGACGATCAAAGGGAATATGAGGATCGAGGCAACCAGACTGCGTCGGAGAGTGCTGTTTCGCAAGTTGGAAAACAGCAAAACCAAAAACACAGCGGTGGAAATGACAACGAGCGCCGCCGACCGCCATCCCGCGACCCCGACAAGCACGAAGAGGAGCCACGCAGCGGTCGCCACGAGGAGCAGGCCGAGTGCCGCTCGGACAAGCAGCATCCAGCGACCGGGGCGAGGTATCCGTTTAACCAGGACCGGCCATGCCGCAATGAGGATGTATGGCAGCGCCAATCCGATACCGAGCGCCGTAAAGACGACGAAGACATCAGCCGTATTGCCGGCGAGGGCAAAGGTAATTGCCGTCCCGAGGAACGGGGCAGAGCACGGAGTCGCAAGAGCCGCCGCAAGCAGGCCGGTTCCAAAGTCGGCCGCATAGCCGGCTTTTCTACCGCCTGAGCCGAGGCGGTCCTGGACACTTGCTGGTAGGGAAATCTCGAAAAGTCCGAACAGGTTCGCCGAGAAAATAGCGATCACGATGAACATCACCGTGACGAAGACGGGGTTCTGAAACTGAATGCCCCAACCGATCGAAATGCCAACCCATTTGAGGCCAAGAACAAGCGCCGCGAGCAGCCAGACAAATGTCAGAACACCCAGAGCGGAGAACAGAAACCCATTACGGATTACACGTTGCGACTGACTGGAAGTTTTCAGCACCGAAGCGAGCTTGATCGACAAGACCGGGAGTACACAAGGCATCACGTTCAGGATCAGACCTCCCAGGAAGGCGATCAAAGCGATCGTTGCCAACTGGAAAGCACTCTTGCTTGACGATGATGTTTCATAAGGTGGGGGAGGGAGGTCGGTGTTCAGAACCAATGGCGTTGTAACCGCGCGATCCTTATCGGTCACCGTGACAAGGGGCGATTCATGCTCGTCCGACCACGCAATGAGCGGAATGCGTGCCCAGAGCTGCAGACTGTCACGGCTGAGCCGGATATCGGGTTTGCCGAATGTGACAAGAGGCCCGAACTCGGGGAAAACATCGGCCGCCTGAAACGGTTGGCTGCTAGATGCTGTGACAAAGAGTGCCGGGAACTTGCGATCGATGGCGACGCCCTCGATTTGAATGTCACTTTGATCCGGGGTGGCGGGAACCTTTGCGACATAGGTGGCAATCGCTTCTGCGGACGCCCTGTCAATGCCTGTGCCCTGTGGCAGGTCGAGTGCCAATTTGAAGGCGTGCGGAACGCAGACATCTGAGCACGTCAGCAGTTCAACTCGAGCGCGCAGTGCGAGTGGCTCGCCCGGGTCATCGACAATTGCGCGGATCGGTAGGACGACCTCACCGGAGTACCCGAAATTCTCGATCCCGAAAGCCTCATAGCGTTCCGGTGCAGGCCAAAGGACTTCGACTGAGCCAAGATTGGAGGACCCTGACCAACTGATCTCAGGTGCCAATCCGACCTCGCCGGGCGTTCTCCAATATCCTTTCCAGCCCTCTCCGAACTGGAGCGCCAAGCCTAGTGAAACGGATGCTGCGTTCGGTGCAACACCGTCTTCAGCTGAAATCAATCTTGCGATAACTGCCGGATTTTGGAAGGTGTCCGACTCCGCGGCATGGGTCACCGCAGGTGCGATGAGCGCTACCCATGTTGTGAGAAAGAAGAAAAGGCCAAGGCAGCATCGGCCAAGCTGACACGTTGTGGTGCGGCTTGTCATTTAGCGCAGCGCGTCCGGCAGAGCGGCGAGAGCATCTTCAAGAGTGCTCATCGGCAGTCCGCGTGCAATCCAACCGGGGCCACGGCGGGAGCCAAGCATGCCCTCAGACACGTCGATAAAGCCTGCATAGCCAGCGCGCTTAAGCGCCGCCAAAAGACGTGCGCTACGACCTCCCGTCGCGCAAATCAGAGCGATGGGCTTCTCGCCGGACAATTCGCGGGCGGCAAACAGTTTTTGCTCGAATCCTCGCTCATGCATACTGATCGGCCAGGCACCTTGCGCTAGGCCGCTATCGGTCCACTCGGCACGCGACCGTACATCGATAAGGGAAATCGCATCGTCGTCGATTGCTGCTGCAACCTCTGGCGCTGACCAGATCTCGCGGGTCGTCGTCCAAGCCATCGAGGGAGCCAGAATGGATGCTGTCGAAAGTGCAACGAACTTGCGTCTATTCATGCGGTCTTCCTCATGGAGCGTGTGGGTCATTAAAAAGCTTCTTGTCAAGCGGACGCACAGACTGATGTCCAACCCTGCTTGCGCTCGAGTTCGATGATTTCCTTGAGGGTCGCGTCACTCACCTGACCCTGGATTACGGTGCGTCCGACAACCAAGGCAGGCGTGCCGACAAAAGCGAAAAGCGTCGAGAGCGCCGAGCTATCTTCAAGTTCACGCGTCACGCTATCACTCGACATGTCGCGGACTAGTTGATCCCCCTTGACGTTGAGGTCCTCGGCGAGCTGCCCGAGGTAATCGGGCGATGCGCGAAACGGCGACTTCATCAACCGATCATGAAATTCGACATAGGCTCCTTGCCGTTTGGCCGCCAGCGCTGCGCGCGCGGCCATGTCCGAGGTTTCTCCCAATAGAGGCAATTCGTGCCACGCGACTGCGATTTCGTCAGGAGCCGACTTCGCAAACTCGGCCAGACGCTTGGTTTGGACCCGACAAAATGGGCAGTAGTAGTCAGAGAAAGATGCCAAAGGAACTTGAGAGGAAGATAGTGCTAAATCGCCGTAAAGCGCGTCGCAAACACTTGTAGTTACGCGTACAATTGCAGCTTCCCTATTCGCCGCCGCTTCGAGCTCCTCCGGAGTCCCTAAGC
>CAYPVG010000332.1:0-5184 GCA_964414085.1 uncultured Boseongicola sp.
CAGATCGAATACGGTTTCTTGGCGCGTCCAATTGTTTCGGCCTGCAGCCCCGCCTTGTCCAACTCACTCTCAATATCGGACGTAATTTTCTGGATCACATCGCCCGTTTCGCGTTGCAAGGTAATGAACCGACGAATAATCGAGTTTCTCGCATCCGGATACAGAACCCTAAATGCGAGGTCTTCGAGTTCTTCGCGCATCCACTGCATACCCATTCGACCGGCCAAGGGCGCGTAGATGTCCATGGTCTCGCGGGCTTTCTGGGCCTGTTTCTCAACACGCATTGACCGGATTGTGCGCATGTTGTGCAGACGGTCAGCGAGTTTCACCAAAATGACACGAAGGTCCTTGGACATCGCAACGAAAAGTTTGCGGAAGTTCTCTGCCTGCTTTGTCTCAGTCGACGAAAGCTGGAGGTTTGTCAGCTTGGTGACACCATCCACGAGTTCCGCAATCTCGGTGCCAAATTTATCTACAATATCCGAGTAGGTGGAACGCGTGTCCTCAATGGTATCGTGCAACAGCGCCGTGATGATGGTCGCATCATCCAGCTGTTGCTCGGTCAGAATCGCAGCGACGGCGACTGGGTGTGTGAAATACGGTTCACCCGAATGGCGCAGCTGGCCTTCATGCATATCACGCCCGTAGTCGAATGCTTTGGCAATCAACTTGGCGTTTGTCTTTGGGTTGTAGTTGCGGACGAGCGCGATCAGGTCTTCGGCGTCGATCATCGGCCACTCCCTTGGACCGCGCTCCTAACCCTTACGGCTGACGCTGGGCTTCCATAAGAGCGCGCAGCAACTTCTCTTCGCTCAGATCGTCTTCTGCGGGCTTGTCAGTCTCAGCACCCATGAGAAGTGCCATCGCGTCTTCTTCAGGCTCGTCGACTTCAATCTGGGTCTGGTGACTTTCGATCATGCGCTCGCGCAGGTCCTCAGCGGACTGAGCCTCGTCCGCGATTTCACGGAGGCTTACGACTGGGTTTTTGTCGTTGTCGCGATCAACAGTAAGCGACGCACCAGTCGAAATCTCGCGTGCCCGATGGGCAGCAAGCATTACCAGTTCGAAGCGGTTCGGAACCTTGTCAACGCAGTCTTCAACCGTCACGCGGGCCATGTGTCTCTCCGTACAAATGGGGATCAGGCCGCACAAGTAGGCCCTGACTACCAAAAATACAAGCTGATTCTTAGCTTTTGCAGCAATTTGATTGTCCCGCTTTTCACGCGTCAAAGGGACCAACAGAACCTTCTTTTCAACCGTAGGCAGCGAGGACTGACACAAAACTGTCAACAAGCAGTTCAATGCAGAATATATAGTTGCATTGATATGTGTTTTTTGACTTATATCGCGAGCCAGCGGGCCGGTTTGATCCACTCACACTCTCGGACCACGCCCTGCCGGAGCTAAAATCGGAAGGGACTTTGTATGTTCTATAGGGACGAACGGCTTGCGCTGTTCATTGATGGGGCGAATCTCTACGCCACATCCAAAGCGTTGGGCTTTGACATCGACTACAAGCTGATGCGCCAAGAATTCATGCGGCGCGGAAAGTTGTTAAGGGCTTTTTACTATACTGCGTTGCTTGAGAATGAGGAATACTCTCCCATTCGCCCGCTCGTGGACTGGCTGCACTACAACGGCTACTCGATGGTCACCAAACCGGCAAAAGAGTTCACTGACGGCCAGGGGCGCCGCAAAGTGAAAGGTAACATGGACATCGAATTGACGGTGGACGCGATGGAACTCGCTCCCCATGTCGATCATGTTGTTCTGTTCTCGGGAGATGGCGATTTTCGTCCATTGATCGAAAGCCTGCAGCGCCAAGGGGTACGGGTTTCGGTTGTTTCAACTATCCGTAGCCAACCGCCAATGATAGCAGACGAATTGCGCCGCCAGGCCGACAACTTCATCGAACTCGAAGAACTTCGAGACGTGATTGGCCGACCAACACGTGAACCGCGAGAAGATCAAGACTAACGCATAATCTTCGTCATGAAGTCCGCATCCAGCCGAACACTTCGGCTGGACGCTTTGGCATGGAGCGAATAGGTCTATAGGCGGAGACTTTGCGAATGACGAAACCAGCCCTCACATTGTACTTGGCAGCACCACGCGGGTTCTGCGCAGGCGTGGATCGTGCCATCAAAATAGTTGAACTCGCTCTGGATAAATGGGGCGCGCCGGTATTCGTCCGGCACGAGATCGTACACAATAAATTTGTTGTGGATGCGCTTCGCGAGAAAGGTGCAGTCTTCGTCGAGGAGCTCGACGAATGCCCCGACGACAGACCGGTGATTTTCTCGGCGCATGGGGTCCCAAAAGCTGTGCCTGCCGAAGCTGTGCGACGCGAAATGGTGTACGTCGACGCAACCTGCCCATTGGTAAGCAAAGTCCACATCGAAGCCGAGCGGCACCACAACAATGGGCTTCAAATGGTAATGATCGGTCACGACGGTCATCCCGAAACTGTCGGCACCATGGGTCAGCTGCCAGCGGGCGAAGTCATACTCGTCGAAACAGTCGACGATGTCGCCACCATTACACCGCGCGATCCTGACAAGCTGGCGTTTATCACTCAAACAACACTTTCGGTGGACGATACCGCTGCGATTGTCGCAGCCCTGCAAGCAAGATTTCCGAACATAGTGGGCCCCCATAAAGAAGACATCTGCTACGCGACGACGAACCGTCAGGAAGCGGTAAAAGCCGTATCACCCAAGATCGACGCGCTCCTCGTGATTGGTGCGCCTAACTCATCTAATTCAAAACGTCTCGTCGAAGTTGGGAAGAACGCAGGCTGCGAGTATGCCCAGCTTGTCCAACGCGCGGCCGATATTGATTGGCGGGCGCTCGAAGGTATCTCTTCGCTTGGCCTTACCGCTGGCGCGAGCGCGCCGGAGGTTCTTGTAAACGAAGTCATTGACGCATTCCGCCAGCACTTTGATGTGACCGTTGAACTTGTGGAGACCGCTAAGGAACAGGTCGAGTTCAAAGTCCCTCGTGTTTTGAGAGAGCCAGCCTAGTGACGTTGCAATTCTTAATAACAGCCTTTGTTGTGGTGATCGCACCAGGTACCGGCGTCATTTACACATTGGCGCTTGGGTTAGGACAAGGGCGACGCGCGGCTATCGCTGCAGCGGCTGGATGCACGCTTGGAATTGTCCCGCACTTGCTTGCGGCAATTCTTGGCCTCGCCGCGATTTTGCACACCAGCGCATTGCTATTCACGATCGTGAAGTTCGCAGGCGTTGCCTACTTGTTGTATCTGGCATGGCAAGCGCTCAAATCAGACGGAGCGTTGTCAATTCAACCAAAGAAATCGAGAGACTCCGATTTGCGAATTGCCCGGCGTGGCGCCCTGATCAACATCTTGAACCCAAAGCTATCGATATTCTTTCTGGCCCTTCTGCCGCCATTTCTCTCTGGGAATCCTGCAAGTGCGACCACCGAAATGGTCGCTATGGGCGCCGTCTTCATGGCAATGACGTTCGCGGTCTTTGTGGTTTACGGAGTTTTTGCCGCCGCAGCTCGCGAGTATTTATTGCAAAGCGCGACCGTCATGCGCTGGCTCAATCGCAGCTTCGCCGCGATATTCGCAGCACTGGCCGGTCGATTGGCGCTGGAGCGCGCATGAGTATCCCGAGGGCGCCGCTTGCGCTCGGTCTTGCCGGGCTGATCCCGTTCCTGATCGGCGCTGCACTTACAATCTTCGTGCAGGAAGACTTGTCCGATCCGGACAGCTACCCACTGTTCTCACCGAGCGATGGTCAGACCATTCTGATTGCATATGGCATCGTCATTTTGTGTTTTATGTCGGGGGTACTCTGGGGCTTCGCCACCAAGGCGGAAGAAGGGCGTGCGGTCGTGTTCTATGCGTGGTCGGTGGTACCTGCACTTTGGGTTTTCTTCACCGTCACATCACATGTTTTCAATGCTCCAGGCTTCGGAAGTGCCGGAGCCAACTTGATCGTTGGTTTCCTTGGATTACTCGCGCTTGATTGGCACTTTTGGAAGAATAAGCTCGCGCCCGATTGGTGGATGCAGTTGCGTATCCTGCTGACGACAATTGTGACGCTCTGTTTGCTAACGCTGGTGGTGTAATGGCCGATCGTGAAACGCTCAACGTTTACGCCGCACGTGCCAAAGAGTACGCGGATAGGTTCTCGTCCAAAACGCCCAGCCTGTATCTTGCAGCCTTCATGCTAGCCGTGAAGGAAAAGGGACGCGTTCTGGATCTTGGCTGCGGAACAGGGCAAGCGACAGCTTTCATGCTGGCCGAAGGATTAGAGGTCGATTCAACGGATGCCTCGCCCGAGATGGCAAGCGTCGCCAAAGAAAAATTCGATATCGATGTCCAGATCGCGGAATTTGACGATCTTGATGCTGAAGGGGTTTACGGCGGAATCTATGCGAACTTTTCGCTGCTCCACGCACCAAAATCAGAGATGCCAAAACAACTTGCACGTATCTCCAAGGCGCTGGTCCCGGGCGGGATTTTTCACATCGGGCTCAAGACTGGCGAAGGCGAACATCGCGATAGTCTGGGACGCCTTTACGCCTATTACACAGATGCAGAAATCACCGGATTGCTCGCCGACGCAGGGTTTGTGGTGATTGAGCGCAACTTCGGTGTGGACAAGGGCCTCGATGGCCGCAGCGCGCCATGGATCATTCTTTTGACAGGCAAAATACGATGAAAATTACGCTTTATTCCATGCCGTCTTCGGGCAACAGCTACAAAGCTCGGCTGCTACTCACGTTCCTTGGTACACCTTACATCCATAAGCCAATGGAGTACGAAACAGAGGCGCTCGCCGAAGCGCATGCTGATGGTTCTCTGCCACTTGGAAAAGTACCGGTTCTTGTGACTGAAAACGGCGACGTCATCCCGGAATCGAACGCGATCCTGTATTACTTGGCGCAAGGTACGGATTGGTGGCCTTCCAACATACTTGATCAAACGAACACCTTGGGCTGGTTGTTCTTTGAACAGAACAGACATGAAACCATCATCGCTGTGCGGGCCGCCCTGAGAAAATACGCCAGCCGCGCGCACCTTGCCACGCCAGAACGACTCGCAGAGTTATTGGACGCGGGTCACGGCGTACTTCAGATCATGGAAGATCACCTAAGAGACCGTGACTGGCTGGTTGGATCTTCACCTACAATCGCTGATGTGTCGCT
>CAYPVG010000333.1:0-7891 GCA_964414085.1 uncultured Boseongicola sp.
CACCTTGAGATCACGAACTTCCAGCAGGTTGTCAGTCATCGTCCGGCGCTCCTGCAGATCTCTCAACTACCTCCAGCTCGCGCCACTTATGACAGGCAACCAGATGGCCGTCTTTCGCATCCGTGATGTCAGGATATTCAGCCACACAGTGTTCGTCCGCATGGGGACAGCGGTTGTTGAATCGGCACCCGGCCGGCATTTCGGTGAGCGCAGGCACCATGCCTTCGATGGTGGCCAGCCGGCTCTTTCTCGGCGTGGACAGTCTGGGAATGGAGGCGAGCAGGCCACGGGTGTAGGGGTGCCGCGGTCGATTGAATACTTCTTCCACCGTACCCTGTTCGGCGATCCGGCCAGCGTACATCACCACTACGTCGTCACAGGTTTCCGCAATGACACCCAGGTCATGGGTGATCATGATGATGCTGGTGCCCAGCTGGTCCTGCATCTCCTGCAGCAGGCCGAGGATCTGTGCCTGAATGGTCACGTCCAGTGCCGTCGTTGGCTCATCTGCAATGAGCAACTCTGGCCCATTCGCCAAGGCCATTGCAATCATCACCCGCTGACGCTGCCCTCCCGACAGCTGGTGCGGATAAGATGTCAGACGCAATTCAGGGTTTGGAATGCCAACCTGCTCTAACAATTCGATGATCCGCGCGCGCGCTTCTTCGCCGCGCAAGCCCTGATGCAGTGCGACAGCCTCCGCCAGCTGCTTTTCCAGAGTATGAAGCGGGTTCAGAGAGGTCATCGGCTCTTGGAAAATGAACGAGATGTCATTGCCGCGCACCCGGCGCAGCTCCGCCTCATCTGCGCCGACCATCTCGGCGCCGTCATAGGTGATCGACCCGGAAATATCCGCGCTATCGCCCAACAAAGACACGGTTGAGAGCGCCGTCACCGACTTTCCCGATCCGCTCTCACCAACAAGCGCCACCGTTTCCCCGCGCTTCACATCAAAACTCACGTCGCGCACAGCATGCGTCACCGCCCCGTCCTGGCGAAACCGGACGTCGAGTCCATTCACATCTAGCAGCACGTCGCTCATTGGAACGTCTTCCGTGGATCGAAGGCGTCGCGCACCCCCTCGAAGATGAAAACAAGTAGCGAAAGCATGATGGCGAAAGTGAAGAACCCTGTGAACGCAAGCCAGGGTGCTTGAAGGTTTTGCTTGGCCTGCAACGTTAGTTCACCCAGCGAGGGTGCCGACGACGGCAATCCGTAGCCCAGGAAGTCGAGAGAGGCGAGACCACCGATGGTGCCTGTGATGATGAACGGCAGAAGCGTCACCGTCGCGACCATTGCGTTCGGCAGCATGTGGCGGAACATGATGGTGGAGTTCGAGACGCCCAGCGCGCGGGCCGCGCGGACATATTCAAAGTTGCGGGCACGCAGGAACTCGGCGCGCACCACGCCCACCAAGGCAGGCCAACCGAACAACACCGAAAGAAACACCAGCATCCAGAAACTTCGCCCGAAGATCGCGAACATGATGATGATCACGTAAAGCGACGGCGTGGACGACCAGATCTCCAGCAAACGCTGGAAAATCAGGTCCAGCCAGCCGCCAAAATACCCCTGCACCGCTCCAGCCGCGATGCCGATGATGCTCGCGCAGACCGTCACAATGAGCGTGAACAGAATGGAAAGTCGGAACCCGTAGATCACCCGCGCCGTCACATCGCGTTTGGTGTCATCCGTCCCGAGCCAGTTCTGCGCATCCGGTGGCCCCGGCGCGGGGCCGGGCTTTTCGACAATCGTGTCGTAGCGGTACGGGATCACGGGCCAGATCAGCCAGCCCTCTTCAATCTCGACCCCATCGACCTGACCGGTTTCCTCTGCTTCGGCCATGATGCCTTCGGGATCATCGTAGCAGGCCTCGATCCCGCCCGTGCGGATCAGGCATTCAACGTCTTCGTACTGATACTGCGCCTCAATCGGCAGATCGCCCCCGAATTCGGTCTCGGGGTAAAAGTTGAAGATCGGCACATAAAGTTCGCCGCGATAGCTGACGAGGATTGGTTTGTCGTTGGCGATGAACTCGGCCATGAGGCTCAATCCGAACAGAACCGAAAAGATAATCAGCGACCAGTAGGCGCGCCGGTTGCGCGTGAAATTGCGCCAGCGACGCTGGTTCAGAGGTGAAAGCCATGGACGCTTCCGCTTACCTTCGTCAGGCACGGCGTCCGTCGACTTATCGATGGCAGGATCGGGCAGCGCCAATGCTCAGACCTCCCGCTTCTCAAAGTCGATCCGGGGATCGACGAAGACGTACATCAGGTCCGAGAGGATTCCGACCAGAAGGCCGACCAGTCCGAACGCAAAGAGCGTGCCGAAGATGACCGGGTAGTCACGAGCCACCGCAGCCTCAAAACCTAGGCGCCCCAGACCATCGAGCGAGAAGATCGTCTCAATGATCAGGCTGGAGCCGAAGAAGATACCGATGAACAGAGACGGGAAACCAGCAATGACGATCAGCATCGCATTACGAAACACATGGCCGTAAAGCACCCGGCCCTCCGACAGGCCTTTGGCTTTGGCCGTGATCACGTACTGCTTCTTGATCTCGTCCAGAAAGCTGTTCTTCGTCAAAAGTGTCAGTGTCGCAAAGCCCGAGATGGACGACGCAAGTACCGGCAACGTGATATGCCAGAAGTAATCGCCAACCTTGCCCAGCGCTGAAAGCTCGTCGAAGTTGTCCGACGTCAGCCCCCTGAGCGGGAACCATTGAAAATATGACCCACCAGCTAAGAGCACGAGCAACAGAATCGCGAACAGAAAACCTGGGATCGCGTAGGCGACAATGATCAACCCGCTGGTCCACGTGTCGAAACTCGACCCGTCCCGGACGGCCTTGCGGATCCCCAATGGGATCGAGATCAGATAGGCGATCACCGTCGACCAAAGGCCCAAGGTGATCGACACAGGCATCTTCTCAATGACCAGATCAATGACCGAGATCGAGCGGAAATAGCTCTCGCCAAAGTCGAAGCGGATGTAGTTCCACATCATTTGCGCGAAACGCACATGCGCGGGCTTATCAAAGCCGAACTCGCGCTCCAGCTCTTCAATGAACTCCTGCGGAAGCCCTCTTGCGCCGACGTAGGAGCCATCGCCCTCGCTCTCGAAGGTATCGCCACCGCCGCCCGAGATGCCCTCGAACACATCGCCCTGCCCTTCCAGGTTGGCGATGATCTGTTCGATCGGCCCGCCTGGCACAAACTGGGTCAGCGTGAAGTTGATGACCATGATCCCGAACAACGTCGGAATGATCAGCAACAACCGTCGGAGAATATATGCGCCCATACCGCCTGTTCTCGCCCTTTAGAGAGCGCCTTTGGCTCTGAGTTCGGCCTCAGCCTCGGCATCATGCCACCACCAGCTGAAAATGCCCGGGTCATAAGGTGGGATTTCTCCCGGGTGGCGATACATGTTGTAGTAGGCCACCGTGTGAGCATCCTTGAACCACTGCTGAACCCAGAACCCTTCGGCGCGCAGCACACGGTCTAGGGCATGTGTCGAGGTGGTCAGCTCATCAAGCGTTTCCGAATTGATGACGACATCCATCAACTGGTCCACCGCCTCGTTTTCCAGCCCCATGATGTTACGCGAGCTGTCCGCGGCCGTTTCCGAAGCATACCACTGCCGAATCCCGACGCCCGGCTCGAAGCCCATCGAGAAGCTATGGCCAACAAGGTCATAGTCATAGGCAGGCGGACGGCGACGGTCGATGTATTGCGAGATATCGACCCGGTCCAAGACAGCATCGACGCCGAGGCGTTTCAGGTTTTCGACGTAAGGGTTGATGATCCGGTCAAACGCAGGGCTGAACGAGAGGATCACGAGATCAAGCTCTTCCCCATCCTTGCGCCGCATTCCATCATCGCCGGTGATCCACCCAGCTTCATCCAGTAGCGCGGCCGCTTTTCGCAAGTTGCGACGGTCAAAGTTACGCGTCCCGGAAACAGGGGCCATCACCGCCTCATCCGTCAGGATCGACGCATCAAGAAGTCCTTCATCCACAAGTGGCTGCAGGATAGCGACCTCTTCCGGCGTCGGGACACCGGTCGCCTCCAGATGGGAATTCTCCCAGAACGAATTCACACGCTCGTAAAGGCCAAAGAACAGCGACTCGTTCGAGAATTCGAAATTGAACATCAGACGCACGGCTTCGCGAACCCGCGGGTCCTGCCATTTCTCGCGGCGGAGGTTGAAGACGAACGACTGTGCCGTCCCGATTGATCCATCGGGAAGTTCGGTTTTGATGACATCACCGTTCACAACGCCCGGGAAGTCATACCCGGTGGCCCAGTCTTTCGAGGAATTCTCGTTTCGATAGGTGTACTCGCCTGCCTTAAAGGCCTCCAATGCAGCGGAACTGTCGGCAAAGTATTCATATCGGATCTGGTCAAAGTTATACTGACCGACACTCAGTGGCTGGTCCGCGCCCCACCAATTTGGGTTCCGTTCATAAATGATCTGACGACCGACATCGAAGCTGCCGAGCACATACGGCCCAGTCCCCAAGAACGGGTCGAGCGTGCTTTCGTCAATGCGCGCGCCAGTTTCCGTGAACCAGGCCTTTGAGAACATCTGCGTGCTTCCGGCAAAGCTGATCACGTCACGGCGTGGTGCGCTTTCGTTGAAATTGAATTTCACACGGTAGGTGTCCAACACCTCCACCGAGTCGACGAACCCGCGCACCACGTTCACATATTCGGGCAGGCCTTGCTCCATGAAAAGCTCGTGCGTGAAGGCAATGTCTTCTGCGGTCGCCGGGCTGCCGTCCGAGAAGGTGATGTCGTCGCGCAGATTGAAGATCACCCAGTCGCGGCTTTCGGGATACTCCATCGTTGTGCAGAGGTAGCAGTAGACGGCGTAGGCATCATCAGCAGTGGAAACCAGGATCCGCTCATACATCAGATCCATGCCCGTGCCCGCGACTCCTTTGCGCGTGTAGTTGTTGAAGCTGTCGAAATTACCCTGCGCCCAGGTGCTGATTTCGCCACCTTTTGGCGCGTCGGGGTTTACGTAGTCGACGTGAGCAATGTCTGGACCGTATTTTGGCTCGCCAAAGTTTGTGAACGCGTGCGTCTCGGTGACGTTCTCATGACCGTCTGCGCGTAACATTGACGCGGTGGCGAGAACACCGCCAGCGACAAGAGCGGTCAGCGCCGTCCAGCGCAATACGGTCTCGGTGGCAGTCTTTTTTGCAGAAACAGCAACAGCGCGGGGGCGGCGGTGCGTCATCGATCTAGTCCTCCGTCTCATACTTTTCCCGGTTTCATCCGGTCTCACCTCAGAACTGTAGCTAATTTTCGATTTGTCGAATGTTCAAGACTGTGGTTCTGAATATTGTGTGAATGAACCGTGCGCAGCAAAAAGGCCGGACGCAACAGCGCCCGGCCCAATTCATTCGAAAAATGCGGAATTAATCAGCCTTGGGTGGCCAGATAGGCAATCAAATTGGCCCGGTCTTCGATGTCTGCCATTCCGCGATAGTTCATCTTGGTGCCGTCGATGTAGCCGGATGGCGACGCGATGAACTCGTTCAGAGCTTCAGGTGTCCAGTCGCCCGCGAACTCAGCCATTGCAGCCGAATAGGAGTATCCATTCGCAGTGCCGATATCGCGGCCGACAACAGCAGCTAGATAGGGGCCGGTCCCGTTCGCGCCGTCTTCAAGCTTGTGGCAGGCTTGGCACTGACGCCACAGGCGTTCGCCGGCGCCCGCATCAGCCACTGCGAAAACGTCGGCAAAGGCGACCTCAATCACCTCTTCCACTTCGCCACCATCATCAACTTCGATGGTATAGGCCTGATGGTGATCGTCCCCGTGGCCGTGCTTCGGGTGATAAATGAATTCAGCGGCGAAACCGCCTAGAAGAAAGACCAGAAAGGTGCCGCAAAGGCCCCCGACCGCTTTGGTCAGTGTCATCGTGTCGAACATGTCGCGTCCAGTTCCCTCAGTGTTTGTCCGCTATCTATCCGCTTCCCCTAGTTGGCTTCAAGCGATAACAACTGCGACGAAAAGCCCTTTTTGTCTCAACTGGTCGGATTAAACACGTCATGACAGCCCGTATCGCGTTCCAAGGTGAACCCGGCGCCTATTCCCATCAAGCCTGTGTGGAGACTCGACCGGAATTCGAACCGATGCCGTGTGCGACCTTTGAAGACGTGATCGAGGCGGTGGATTCAGGCGCAGCCGAACTCGCTATGCTGCCGGTTGAAAACACGACCTACGGGCGCGTTGCCGACATTCATCGTCTTCTGCCCCACAGCGGATTGCACATCATTGATGAGGCTTTTGTGCGGGTTCATATCAACGTGCTTGGTGTCCCAGGTGCCACGGTTGAAGACATCGAAGCCGCGCATTCCCACCTTGTTTTACTGCCTCAATGCGCCGGTTGGCTGCGCGAGAACAACGTGCGTGGCCGCGTGAGCCCTGATAACGCCCGCGCTGCGCGCGATGTGGCTGAAGCAGGCGACAAGACCCAAGCTGCGCTCGCATCCGAATTGGCCGCAGAAGTCTACGGCTTGGACGTTCTGGCGCGTCACATCGAAGACGAGGATCACAACACGACCCGTTTTCTGGTGATGTCGAAGACGCCAGACCTGACACGTCGCGGCGAGACCATGATCACGACGTTCGTCTTCCGCGTGCGCAACATCCCCGCTGCGCTTTACAAGGCGATGGGCGGATTCGCGACAAACAGCGTCAACATGACCAAGCTGGAAAGCTACATGATCGACGGCTCGTTCTCTGCGACTCAGTTCTATTCGGACATCGAAGGGCACCCTGACGACCAGAACGTCCAACTTGCTATGGCCGAGCTGGACTACTTCACCTCCGAGATCAAGATCTTGGGTGTTTATCCGGCGGATGAGAAGCGGCGGTAAGGACGTCCGGCAGTCGGGAGATTCTCTTAATCGCCGCGCCGACCACCCGAATGACCGCACGGTGGGTCGAAGTTGCCGTTTGCGGTGACATAGTTTCGCCAGTCGTCGACACTCAGAATTGCGTAGGCGGAGGATTTGCCGCTCCACTTGAGCCAAACGCGAGCATCGGTTTACTAGTTTAGTAGATTGGAGGGCAGCATGGATTTGGAACTTGAAGGCAAATTGGCCGTCATTACGGGAAGTTCAAAGGGTATTGGTCTTGGCATTGCCCGAGCGCTTGCGAGAGAGGGGGCAAGCGTTGTCTTGAACGCCCGCACCCGAGGGGCCGTGGAAACAGCAGCAAGAGAAATTTCCGACGAGTTCGGTGTTGCTGCGACACCGGTGGCATCAGACGTATCAACGACAGAGGGCTGCCAGGCAGTGATCGACGCGGCCGCAGCGTCAGGCGGAGCCGATATTTTCGTTTCAAACGCTGGCACAGGTTCAAACGAGACCGTAGCCGATGCGCCGGACGAAAAGTGGATGGACTATTGGAACCTTCATGTCATGGCCGCCGTGAGGCTTTCACGCGGTCTGGCCGATCAGATGGAACCTAAAGGCGGTGGTGCCATGCTGATGAACGCCTCAATTTGTGCCGTCCAGCCACTTTGGTACGAGCCAATCTACAATACGACCAAGGCAGCGCTCTTGATGTTCGGGAAATGCCTGTCCTCGGAATTGATCAAACGCAATATCCGCGTCAATACCGTGAATCCGGGTCTGATCCGCACTCCGGACTGGGTGAATACCGCCAAGGAACTGAGAGGCGATGACTGGGAGTCCTACTTGCAAGAAGTTGCTGACGAAAACGCCGACATCAAACGTTTTGGCAGTGTTGAAGAGCTTGCCGACTTTTGCGCATTTCTATGCAGCCCGCGTGCGTCTTATTCAGTCGGGTCCGCGTATCACGTCGACGGAGGAATGCTGAAGACCTCCTGAGCTTAGTTCGACGAGATTAAT
>CAYPVG010000334.1:0-3784 GCA_964414085.1 uncultured Boseongicola sp.
ATCATGGCCTGGTCGATCAGCAACGAATGTAATCAGATCGCTATAGGAAGAACCGTCATCGCGCGGACGCAACCGATCAAGGATGGCGCAGATAGTCTGCACCAGCTGCAGGTTGCTACATTCGTTCTCACCGCCGATATTGTAGCTACGACCCACCTTGCCGCGCTGAATCACCAACAGCAGCGCGTCGGCATGATCCTCGACATAGAGCCAGTCGCGCACGTTGGAACCGTCGCCATAGATGGGCAGCGGTTTGCCATGGAGCGCATTGAGCGTGACAACCGGGATCAACTTCTCCGGGAAATGATAGGGCCCGTAATTGTTCGAGCAATTGGTCACGAGGACGGGCAGGTCATAGGTTTCTGCCCAGGCGCGTACAAGGTGATCAGAGCTGGCCTTTGACGCAGAGTAAGGACTGCGCGGATCATAGGGCGTGTCTTCGGTAAACTGCACCTCCGGGTCGGGCGGCAGCGAACCATAAACCTCGTCGGTACTGATGTGGTGAAAACGGAAATCTTCCGGCTTGTCGCTATCATTCCAGTACTTGCGCGCCGCCTCCAGCATATTGAACGTACCAAGAATATTGGTTTCCATGAAGCTGGCGGGGCCGTCGATCGAGCGATCGACGTGGCTCTCTGCGGCGAGGTGCATCACCACATCTGGGCGGTGCTCGGCAAAGATGCGATCAAGCGCGGCGCGATCGCGAATGTCGGCATGCTCGAATGCGTAGCCCGGATCGTCGGCAGCCGTGGCGACATTCTTGAGACATGCGGCATATGTCAGCGCATCGAGGTTTATGACGTTGTGCCCGCGCGTAATCGCGAGCCGGATCACCGCCGAACCGATGAAACCGGCACCGCCAGTCACGAGGATTTTCATGAGGTTCTCTCGTAAATGAATGGGCTGTCGAAGTCGGCGAACGAGCCAGCGAGGGTGTCCTTCTCGGACAGGATGACCTCGCTGCTATCAAGACCCCAATCAATTCCGATATCCGGATCGTCGAAGCGCAGCGCGCCTTCAGTCTCGGGCGCATAGTAATCCGAGCATTTATAGACAATTTCGGTTTCTGGCTCGCGTGTGACGAAGCCATGCGCAAACCCGGCGGGAATGAACATTTGCCACCCGTTCTCGAAGCTCAGCTCAGCCCCGAACCATTGGCCATAGGTGGGGGAGCCTTTACGAATATCGACCGCGACATCGAACAACGAACCACGCCCGCAACGCAACAGCTTCGCCTGAGCATGAGGCGGCACCTGAAAATGGAGGCCACGCACTGTGCCGACCTGCGCTGAAAGCGAATGATTGTCCTGGACGAACCGCTCTTTTACGCCATGCTCGGCCAGCACGCGGGTGCTGTAGGTTTCGGCGAAAAAACCGCGATGATCGCCGAAACGCTTCGGCTTGATGAGCAGAAGACCGCGCAGCGCAGTTGATTCAACCAGCATTGGAAACTCGGTTCTTCAGCGTTCTTCCCGCTGAATTTCCAACATTTTGCAAGACTTTGTTGCTCATATGCTCGGCCGGTCTCTCTTTACATCAAGGAAATACCCGAACAGCCCTGCAACGCAAGCTAGGCAGTGGCTTCAGAAACGGGAAATCGCCTCAATGGCATGCATCACGTCGATGCCGGCTACCACGTCGTTGGCATGAAACTGGAAGGCGCGCCCGATATAAAGCTCGAGTGACACAGGCTGTGCAACGAGATATTCGTTTAACGCGCCAGTTCAGTCAGGCGGATTTGTTCGACGTTGCCGCTGAGCGCCGAACGACCGGACCATGCACGGGCATTGATGGCAAGCACCAGATACGCGCAGTCCTCTGGCAAACTTTGGACCTTGAAGCCGTCGCCTTGCCTGCTGAATCGCTCATCAAAGAATGGAGTCGTCGTGCCAGCGCAAATGAGCTGCAAGCGGACGTCCCTCAATTGATCAGCCGGCGCGATGCGATGGCCAATGCGAACCTCGAATGGCCCGGCAGGCGCAGCGAGCAGGCGCGCCGCGATGACGCCGCCCTTGCCAGGCCGGACTGATAGCTCAAGTTCCTGACCGTTCAGACTCTTCTGAGCGCGAAAGCCAGTTTCGTCTACCAATCGCCAGTCAAACGGAGGAAAGTCCGATCGCCAATCGATGACCCCTTGGCTGCGCAAGCCCGCGGCAGCTCCTGTAACATCACGGTAGAGCGCTTCAGCCGCGGCGACATCTCCGCTCCCCGCCAAGCCAGCGATGAGCCTGCGATCAAAGACTTCATTTTCGATTTCAATTTGTGGCCGCAAGAGCGCGAGGTTTTGCAAGCTGCCGCGTTGACCGACCGCAAAGTTCAAAAATCTCGCGTGCCAGGGTGAGGAATTGTCGAGCATCTCAGCAAACAACTCGAGCGTATCTTCCTCTTCGAGTGCACCATTTAGAACTGGAAAAAATTCGCGCGAATACTCTGGATGCACACGCAAGATCTGGTTGAGCGTTTCGATTGTTTGAGGGGCATCCTCAGCGGCAAGATGTTCTTGCAAGAGCAGACCTTGCAGCGAGATATTCCGCCGGTTGAGCTGAGACGCCGCGTCCAGGATCGCCCGCCGGGCCGCAGCATCGTTGGCAGCCAAAGCAAGGATCGCATGCGCCTGAGGCACGAGAGGGTCTTTGCGCACCGCCGACAAGGCTATTTCGGAAGCCGCCCGAGCCGCCGCAGTCGCATCCTCCGGCTCCGTGACGCCCGCCGCAAAGGTCTCAAAAGCCAACCGTTCAACAGCGAGGCCATTAGCGGGAAACAGCGCGGCTGCCGTTTCAGGTGCCTTGCGGGTGGAAACGCTGCTCAACGCCTGTGCGCCAAGGCCAAGCGCGAGACCGAAGCTCAGGATCGAGACAATGATCAAGCGGGGCCAATTTTTCACGGTCATTGACGTGACCCCTTAGTCGTTCGCCTCGACAACGGCGTCTTCGCCATAGCCATAGCCGTAGCCGTAGCCGTAGCCGTAGCCATATGCCGCGCCGTTCTCATCAAGTTTAGTGACCAGTGCGCCATATACTTGTGCGCCAGTGCGCTGCAGACGGTTGAGGCTGTTCTCAATTGCGCGAAGCTTGATGCGATCAGACTCAATTGCGTAGACCACACCATCGACCGCGCGGGAGAGTTCGATTGCGTCTGCGAGCGAAAGCATCGGAGCGCCGTCCACGATAACCTGATCGTACGAGCCGCGCGCATCTTCAATCAGTTGCGCGAAGCGCGGGCTGGCAAGCAGTTCGACAGGGTTCGGCGGTTTATGGCCGATCGGAACGTAGTCGAACCCAAACTCTTCCAACCTAATCGCTTCAGAAGCGACGGCGGCATTGTTCGTCAACAGGGCTGCCAAGCCGCCCTTACCGTGGCCCTTGACCCCAAGCGTGTCGGCAAGCCGCGAATTCCTCAAATCGGCATCGATGAGCAGAACACGCTTGCCCAGGTGCGCGAAACTGTTTGCAAGGGCTGCAGAGGAAATCGATTTACCTTCGGCCGGCACTGACGAGGTCAGCATCAGAACCTTGGGGGCCCCTTGTGGTGTGAGGAAGGTCAGATTGGTGCGAACCGATTTATAGGCTTCACTCAGCTCGGACGAGCGCTGCAGGATTTCTTCTGCGATATCATCGGTCCGGATCTTGGGAATAAGCCCCAGAACGGGGATGCCGAGGCGACGCGGAACATCCTGCGGATCGCGCAACGTCTGGCTGAGCGTGACACGCAAGTAAACGAGACCGCCCGCCAGCACCAAGCTTGCGACCAGCGCCACCAACATATTCTGAATCAGCGAAGGTGC
>CAYPVG010000335.1:0-15074 GCA_964414085.1 uncultured Boseongicola sp.
CGCCCTCTGCTTAGGACCGGGGCTTGGCCTTGGTCCCGATACCCAACACCTCGTCCTTGCCGCTCTGATGTCAGGCCGCGCGACAGTGCTGGACGCCGATGCGCTCACCCGCTTTGAACGCAACCCAGAAGTCCTCTTCGATGCGCTACATAAAAAAACTGTTCTCACTCCCCATGCCGGCGAGTTTAAGCGCCTGTTCCCCGACATCGCCGCCAAAATCGACGCGCCGGCCACAGAAGGCTCAGCCTATTCAAAGGTTGATGCAACTCGCGAGGCGGCAGAACGGGCAGGGTGCACCATACTTCTCAAGGGATCTGACACCGTCATCGCCGGTTCTGACGGCCGTACCTCGATCAATTCCTCGGTGTATGAACGCAGTGCCCCATGGCTCGCCACTGCAGGGTCGGGTGACGTGTTAGCTGGGTTCATCACAGGTCTGATGGCGCGAGGTTTCTCGTCTCATGATGCCGCTGCCACCGGCGCTTGGCTCCATACTGAGTGCGCATTGGCGTTTGGCCCCGGATTAATCGCTGAGGACCTGCCTGAAATGTTGCCGTCTGTCTTTCGGTCGCTTGACGTAACTTAATTCTGCGTGACGGTCGAATCGCCGATGGTTTCTTCAACTTCTGAGATAGCCGCCTCTTCTGCGATGGGTCGTGCAAACTTCAGACGCAATAAGACCTTATCAAAGTGCAGCCGCGAACAAGTTGAGAAGATGTCTCATGCAAGACGTCGACCAGAAGACCAACGAGTGGGCCGTCATTCGCTAACCTTTAACTTTGATCCGCATTAACCTTAACGTTGGTTAACGATTTTGCGCGTTAACCTTAACGGCGGCTAAATCGACCGTACGCCCGCACCGACGTAATACCGACGTTTTACCGACGCGATGCCGATTGCGAGATTCTCGGAACTCGACGAATTTTCTGAAGAAGTTAACCTTAAGAAAAGGTTGAAGATTTCGAATGCAACGCTACCCTGCGAAGGGACGAACAGGGGGAAAGAGGGGCATGGCGGTATTCACGTCAGTTGAAGGCCAGAAGGACCTTCCGCGTTATTTTTCAACGGCTTATGCGCTGGCAAACAAACTCAGAAATGGCCGGTTGGACTTCCACCTGGACGACGGTCGTGTATTTCGCGTTGAGGGTGAGAACCCAGGCCCCGTGGCCGAGATTCACATCCATAACTCTGATGTCTTTGGGCGCTTGATCCGCGAAGGCGATCTCGGCTTTTCCGAAGCGTACCTCGAAGGCTGGTGGTCCACGCCTGATCTACAGGCCTTTATGGACGTGATTCATGCCGACAACGACGACATGTATTACAGCTATCCTGGTATGAGCTTGATGCGTTTATACGAACGGATGCGGCACTGGATGAACCGAAACTCCAAGTCACAGGCGAGAAAGAACATCTCGTACCACTATGATCTTGGGAATGATTTCTACGCGCTTTGGCTTGATGATAGCATGACGTACTCGTCTGCGCTCTTTAAGACCGGCCAGGAAGACCTTGAAAAGGCTCAAGAACAGAAATACGCGAGTACGGTCGATCAGATGGGTGCGCAGCCCGGAGATCACGTGCTCGAAATTGGTTGCGGGTGGGGTGGCTTTGCAGAGTACGCTGCCCGCGAGCGCGGCCTGAAAGTGACTGGCCTTACAATTAGCCAAGAGCAATACAACTACGCCGTCGAAAGGATGGAACGCGCTGGTTTGTCCGACAAAGTCGACATTAAGTTGCAGGACTATCGAGACGAAAAGGGCCTTTACGACGGTATCGCTTCAATTGAGATGTTCGAAGCTGTCGGCGAAAAGTACTGGCCGGTTTACTTTGAAACCGTAAAAGACCGCCTAAAGCCTGGGCGTTCGGCGACCCTTCAGATTATCACAGTGGAAGATCATCGCTTTGAAGCTTACCGCAATGATGTTGATTTCATTCAGAAATACATTTTTCCAGGCGGCATGCTGCCGTCTCCGTCTGTGCTGCGCTCCGAGGTCGAACGGGCAGGGTTGAAGGTTCTAAAATCTATTGAATTCGGCGAAAGCTATAGTCAGACGCTTCGTCGTTGGCACGACACTTTTAACGAGCGTTGGTCCGACGTGAAATCGTTGCGCGGATTCGACGATCGCTTCAAAAGAATGTGGAACTTTTACTTAACCTCTTGTGCGGCGGGCTTTCACGCGGGCAGTATCGATGTCACACAAATAACGGTAACAAAACCGGGATAGAGGCATGCCCACGGGCGGTAAATTGATAGGCGCACTGGTATTTGCAGCCCTTGCGTATTTTTTAACAGATCTCATTAAACCCCTTTTGCCAGAAGGCACACAGGTCGGTTGGTTCTCACCAATAAATGCCGTGATTGGCTTCCTAATGGGGTGGACCATATTGGGCAGGGGTGCGGGCAAAACCTACCGGCAGGCCTTCGGCTACGGCTTTACAACTCTGGCAGCCACCGTGTTCTGGTCGCTTATTTGGTGGGCTGGATACAATATGATTAAGCAATCCATGCGCCTGCGCTATGACGGGCCGGTGGAGGCGCTGCAAGAGATGGCACAACAGGTGGTTGTCTACGCAAAACTTGCGGCCGTTCCAGAAGTGATTTGGCCGGCTGTGGTTGGCACCGCCTTCGTCTCCTGGTTCACTGAGTTTTTCGCGCGCCGCTGGTCGTGACACAAAGTAACGGCGTTTTTCTTTATGGCACCCTTTGTGATCTCGCGTTGCTCGAGATTGTCTCGGGTGAGGTGTTGTCGTTCAAAACCGCGACTCTGCAGGATCACGCTGTTTTTTGGGCAAAGGATCAGTCTTTTCCCATAATTGAGCGCATGCCCGGACACGTAGCCAGTGGTCTATTGATCCATCCATCCGAAGCCGCCAAAACGCGGTTGGATTTCTACGAACTGGGGTTTGGCTATCGCTTGGAGCCCTGTTCTGTCAGCGCCGAAGATGAATCCCACGACGCAGAAGTCTACTTTGCCGAGGCTGGATGCTGGGATCAGGGACCGCCCTGGTCGTTAACGGATTGGCAAAGCAAATTTGGTGAACTAACGCGCGAAGCCGCAACCGAATACATCCGACTTGCCGGTAAGAAGACACCTGGAGAAGCCGCGCAACTCTTCGGACAAGTACGCAGCCGCGCGTCCAGCCGTCTCCGCGCCCGCGATGTTCCGACCCCAAGCGCGTTTCAGCCCGAGCGGAAACGGCAGGACGTATCGGTTGATAAGACAGATCGGCCCTTGCTGGATTTTTTCGATGTCGTGCAAGAACAGCTGACGTTTCAAACGTTTGCGGGTCGCAGGAGTGAAGCCATTGATCGTATCTCACTTATTGGTGGTGATGCGGTAACTGTGCTTCCTTACGATCCAACAACGGACAATGTGTTGATCATTCGCCAATTTCGCCACGGTGCATTCAGTCGTGGCGATCTGAACCCCTGGTGTCTTGAACCGGTGGCCGGACGCATCGACCCTTTCGAAACAGCTGAGGACGCAGCGAGGCGCGAGCTTCTTGAAGAGGCGGGAATTGCCGCCGGCAAGCTCCACAAAATCTCAAGCTACTACCCGACACCTGCCGCCGTCAGTGAGCACCTTACAAGCTTTGTGGCCACTGCCGATCTATCTGACGCAGACGGCCGCATCGGCGGATTGGCGATCGAACATGAAGACATCATGTCTCATGTGATCGCCTTCGAAGAGCTTCTGGAACTGATCCAGACGGGGGCTGCCAATACAGGTCCGCTCATTATGTCGGCACTTTGGTTGCAGGTTCATCGTCAAACACTTGTGTAAGCGCGCGACTGTGCATTGAAACCCCCCGTCGAGGGGCTTAGGACAGTCCAAACCACTCAAAAGGATCCTGGGTCATGCAGGTGCGCGCCAATCTCGCCGAAGCAGTCGGCAACACTCCCCTTATTCGTCTTCGAGGTGCATCAGAGGCGACAGGATGTGACATCTATGGCAAGGCGGAGTTCTTGAACCCGGGGCAATCGGTGAAAGACCGTGCGGCGCTTTATATCATTCGCGATGCTGTTGCGTCTGGTCGGTTGCGGCCCGGAGGAACGATAGTCGAAGGCACAGCTGGGAACACTGGGATTGGTCTTGCATTGGTTGGTGCTTCCATGGGGTTCAAAACGGTTATCGTTATCCCGGAAACGCAGAGCCAGGAAAAGAAGGACATGTTGCGCTTGTGTGGAGCAGAATTGGTCCAAGTGCCTGCGGTGCCTTATAAAAATCCGAACAACTACGTGCACTATTCCGAGCGTCTTGCCGCACGGTTGAACGAGATCGAGCCAAATGGTGCGGTTTGGGCGCAGCAGTTCGATAATACTGCCAACCGACAGGCGCATGTCGAAATGACGGGGCCTGAAATTTGGGAACAGACAGACGGTAAAGTGGATGGTTTCACGTGTTCTGTCGGTTCGGGCGGGACGTTGGCGGGCGTCGGCCAAAGCTTGCAACCCAAAGGCGTCAAAGTTGCGCTGTCTGACCCGGATGGGTCTGGCTTGTACAAGCTTTACACCAATGAAGATCCGGAACCAGGCGATTCCATTACCGAAGGCATCGGTCAGGGGCGCATTACAGCAAACCTTGAAGGTTTTACGCCAGATGCTGTGTACAAGATCAAAGACGCCGAAGCCTTGCCTATCGTGTTCGACTTGTTGCGCAATGAAGGGCTCTGCCTTGGAGGGTCATCTGGCATCAACATCGCGGGTGCCATGCGGATGGCGCGCGAGATGGGACCCGGTCATACAATCGTAACCATTCTGTGTGACTATGGTAACCGCTATCAGTCAAAACTTTTTAACCCAGCATTCCTGCGCTCCAAAGGTTTGCCCGTTCCGGGTTGGCTTGAAGGGGAAGAGCGGATCTTGCCCTCGGTTTTTGAGGGTTAAAGGATGACTGAGCCCCTTTTCGGCGATGCTTACCTCAAGCGTGAGACTGGCACAGTTCTGGCCATCAATGATCGGGGCGGCATTATTTTGGACCGCTCTATTTTCTACGCCACGGGAGGGGGACAGCCGGGCGACAGCGGGACGCTAAACTGGGGCGATCAATCGACTGAGATCGCAACCACCGTCAAGGGCGACAACGGTGCGATTGTTCTGGTGCCTGCGGACAGTTCCGTTCTCCCCGAGCCCGGCACCATTGTCGAGCAAGTCATTGATTGGGAAAAGCGTTTTAGTTACATGCGCGTACACACCGCTCTTCATTTATTGTCGGTGGTCATTCCGTTGCCGGTGACAGGCGGTTCTATTTCCGATGGGAAGGGCCGATTGGACTTCGATATGGTCGATCCGCCCGAGGACAAAGAAGCGCTCTCCGCTGAGTTGAATGATCTGATCCAGCGTAATTTGACCGTCAGCGAAAGTTGGATCACGGAAGAAGAACTCGACGCCAACCCCGGTCTAGTGAAAACCATGTCAGTCCAACCACCTCGCGGCGCGGGCCGCATTCGTCTTGTGCGGATCGGGCAGGGGGAAGCACAAGTGGATTTGCAGCCCTGTGGCGGAACGCATGTGGCGCAAACTATGGAAATTGGTCCTGTACGCCTGGGAAAAGTCGAGAAAAAGGGCGCGCGCAACCGGCGCGTTTACATTCATCTCGACGCAGCTTCTTGAGCTAGAGAAACCCAACGCAAAACTGATAGGTTCCCCCTTGCAGTTAGATGCAGGAACGGGCTAAACGGTGCCGCACGGAGAGGTGGCCGAGTGGTCGAAGGCGCACGCCTGGAAAGTGTGTAGGCGGGAAACCGTCTCCAGGGTTCGAATCCCTGTCTCTCCGCCATAACCTCAAAGATACGACGACCTCACCCAGCTGAAACGAGAACGGCCGCACCCTTGGGGCACGGCCGTCAAAGCTCTTTGTTACGAACTAGTTCCCGTAGGCCACCGAGGGCAACCACGTCACGAGTGACGGGAACTCAAAGACGATGAAGAGGCCAAGAAGCTGCAGCAGGACAAAGGGAATAACGCCTTTGTAGATGTGTGCTATGGTCACGCCCGGCGGACATACGCCCTTCAAGTAGAAGAGCGCAAAGCCCACTGGCGGCGTTAAGAAGGACGTTTGTAACGTCACCGCCACCAATATCGCAAACCACGTCACGACAGGTTCTGCCACCTGATTGTAATCGGGAATATCCCCTTCAATACCAAGGCCTTGGATGATCGGTAACATTAAGGGCATGATGATGATCGTGATCTCGATCCAGTCCAAAAGGAACCCAAGCAGGAACACGATGAACAGGATAAACAAGATCACAGAGTAGGGATCTTCAAACACTGAGAGCACAAGCCCTTCGATGATCTCATCTCCACCATAGCGGCGCAGGATGAATGCAAAGAAGTTGGCTGCCAGAAAGATTCCGACGATGTAGCCCGATGTGTTCAAAGTTGAGCGGCTAACCTCGCTCAGTACCTTGAAGTTCAATCGCCCATTGGCCAACGCCAAGAGAGTAGCACCGAGCGCCCCAAGGCCAGACGCCTCCGTTGGTGTCGCGATACCGGCAAAGATGGACCCCAGCACCAGCAGGATCAAAAGCATGGGCGGTATGACCGCAATCAGGACTTCTTTGACAACCGGCCAGCCAACGTGTTCTGACTTCTCAGGTGCAGGCATCGCGTCTGGTTTAATGACCCCGTAAATCACTATGAATGTGATGTAGAGCGCTCCAAGTATGAGGCCGGGGAACAGCGCACCCATGAAAAGGTCACCAAGGCTGATGGCCAACTGGTCGGACATAATCACCAGCATGATCGACGGCGGGATCAAAATGCCCAATGTGCCAGCCGATGCGATTGTGCCTGTTGCGATCGGCTTTGAGTAGTTTTGAGCCATCATTGCGGGCAGGGCCATCACTCCAAGGAGCGTAACAGATGCGCCAATAACACCGGTCGATGCAGCAAGGATGATGCCGATCAACAGAACGGTCAGTGACAGGCCGCCCTTGAGGCCTCGGAACAGCTTCTGCATGGACTGCATCATGCGTTGTGCGACGCCTGATTGGTCGAGCATTAGTCCCATGAAAATGAACATCGGCAGCGCTACCAGAACTGGGTTTTTGACTGTGCTGCCAAAGATACGTCCCGATAGTGCACCCAACTTTTGGTAGTCGATGCCAGTGCGATCAAATTCTATCAGACCGCGGAAAAAACTGCGGTTCGGATCAAGAAACACCTCGGCGATAACAACAAAGACGAGGCTAACGCCTACAAGCGCCATGGCCACCGGAATGCCGCGAAACAGCATCCAGATGAACGTCAGGAACATCGCAATGACAGCGATCTCGTTCAGTGTGAGAAGTTCGAACATGGATTAGTTTCCTGCTTTGCGAGACGTGTCCATCGCCCGCAAGGCGAGAATGACCAAAGGTGTAAGGACCAAGGCCGCGACGACCGTGTATGTGAATTCGTAGTTTCCGAACTCAAGCTCGCCAAATGCTGGGCCTCTGGCGATCTGGCGAGCAGGCGTGCCTTCTTCCGCCAGGAGCGTCATCAGGCCGAGCAAGCCATAGTAGATTACCAGATTCAAAGTTAAGAACGTTGCGGGGAACGCGGCCCACAGCATCCGCCATAGTTTCGGTGGGTGCAGGCGCGACAGGTTTCGATGCATTGCTGCCCAACAGGCGATCGCAATGAAGATGAATGAGACATTCATGAAACTTTTGAGTAGCCACAAATTATGCAGGCCATTGGGGCTGTCCGACCCTTCATTTGCGCGAATGGAACTCAGCGCATAGTCGTAGGTGACGTCCCAAGACAGGATCACGAACGGCAGAAACAGCCAACCGATCGCAAACAGATTTACCCGGGTCTTTTTATCTTTCGGAAAGTTGTCGTAGAAGATGTCCACGCGCACGTGGCTGTCGGTTGTTACCGCATAAGCAACTCCCATGAGGACAGCTGCGCCGTAAAGCCACCATTGCAGGTCGTCCAACCATGCTTGGTTCATACCGCTGTTGCGCAGGATGACTTGCGCCGTAATGGCCAGCATCAGGATCGGAAAAAGCCATGCTGCCAGATTGCACAGCCGAATAACAAAGCGGTCGCCTTTGTTGTGCTCTGCGCGACCAACCTCACCAGGGTCAGAGACCGAAACAAGTTCCTCGACACTATCCGTCATTGAGAGCCCCTTTTCAGCGGGATTTTTCTTGTAGAAAGGGCGGCGCGTTTGGCCGCCCTTTCCAGTTCTCTAAGACGCGTGATGCTTAGTTGCGTGGACGCGGCAGGTAGATGTTGTCGCTCCAGACTTTGTAGCCAGCGCGGAACTCTTGAAGGTCGTTCCAAACTTCGGCGAAGTATTCGTCTTCTGCTGCCAGCTCGGCTGCAACCTCTGTCCATGCGGCTTCGAACGCGTCGAGCATTTCTTGTGGCCACTGCTTGATGGTCACGCCGTTATTTTCAACGTTGTCGACCATTGCGCCAAAGTTGACGGCTTCGCCCTCAGCGTAGTTCGTCGTGATGTTTGCAAGACAGGCGATTTCAATCTGCTTCTGAGACTTCTCGTCAAGGTCATCCCAGCGGTCTTTGTTGATTAGCAGTTCGAACATTGTTGCGGGCTGGTGCCAGCCCGGGAAGTAGTTGAACGATGCGATGTTGTAGAAACCAAGACGCTGGTCGATCAGTGGCATTGAGAATTCCGTTGCGTCGATCGCGCCACGCTCAAGTGCCGGGAAGATGTCGCCGCCCGCAAGGAGAGAAGTCGATACGCCAAGACGCTGCATAACTTCAGCGCCCAGGCCGAAGAAGCGCATGTTTAGACCTTCGAGATCGGCAAGCGAGTTGATTTCGCTCTTGAACCAGCCGGATGTTTCCGGAGCAATGATGCCACACGGAAGAACTTTCACGTTGTAGCCGTTCTCGTCATACATACGCTGGAACAGCTCATGACCGTCATCATAAAGCATCCAAGCGAGGAACTCGCCGGCTTCCGGGCCAAAAGGAACGGCAGCGAAAAGCGATGCAGACGTGATTTTGCCCTGCCAGTAACCCGATGTGGTGTAAGCAGCATCAACCGAACCGCCGGAGACCGCATCAAGCGCTTCAAGTGTCGGGACAAGCTCGCCTGGATCGAAATGTTCGAACTCAACGTCACTAGCGATACCGTTGATTTTTTCAACAAAGTCGACGCCGGCGGTGCCAAGAATTGGTAGGTTTCGCGAGAACGCAGAAGTCATCTCGATGACTTCCTGCGATTGCGCCGCTCCCGTCGTTGCCATAATGGCGGACAGGCTGATTGCAAGTGTTTTGGACTTCATAGTTTCCTCCCGTTAAAGAAATCCGTATCGGAATTTTGGTAATTTTTCCGAACCAATACTTCATTGCTCTTCAGTTTCAAAGGCCTGTGGTGAGATTATTTTGTTCCTACAGGCAAGGGGCTGAAAAGAAATGCGAAAACCGTGCGATATCGGGGACTGTGCTTGCACCAGTCGCTATCGCCTCAAACTTTCTCCTTCATGCTGAGCAAAATGGGGCCATCGATCGTCATCCTCCGCTCCCAAAGGCTCTTTGTTCCGTTCGGAGCGTTCTACCTAAGTCAAATTCTGCCTGCATCAATCACTCGCCTTTGCATTTATTGTCGAAAAGGCACGAAAAGTGATGGAATCGTGTTTACCCATGATTTCTCTTATCCTGCCAAGACGAACTGAAATTCGGTAATTGCTAAAAAGTCCAATCCGCAGCAAGCTAATTGCCTTAGCGTTGCCTTGTGAAAGGCATTGGCAAATGGATCATTGGACGTGTCATGGTTGAGAAGTTTACCGGCAGTTTTACACAGCAAGAAAGCTTGCCTGCGGCATCGTTAGAGCGCGCAACGGATGTATTGTCGGGAGGTCGAATTCACCGATACGGGTCTTCCATGAACGAAACATCACAAGCGGCTGCCTTGGAGGCGAAATATGCGGACTGGCAAGGAGCCAAGTATTGCGTCGCGGTGACATCCGGTGGGCAGGCAATACAAATGGCTCTTCGCGCTGTCGGCGTTAAGGCTGGGCACAAAGTTCTGACAAATGCATTCACACTTGCACCCGTTCCAGGAGCCATCGCTGCCGTCGGCGCTATCGGCGTCTTGGTGGAAACCGACGAAGATCTGACGATAGACCTAAGCCATCTCGAAGCCTTGGCTCAGTCCTCGGGAGCTTCGGTGCTACTCCTTTCACATATGCGTGGACACATCGCTGACATGAATGCGGTTATGGCGATTTGTGATCGTCGCGCAATCACAGTGGTTGAAGATTGCGCGCACACAATGGGGTCAACCTATCACGGTATCCGATCAGGCAATCACGGCGCTGTTGGGTGTTTCTCTGCCCAGACGTACAAACACATCAATTCGGGCGAGGGCGGTCTGCTGACCACCGATGACCCTGAAATTGCGGCGCGCGTGACGATGATGTCGGGCAGCTACATGAATTTTGACAGGCATGGTGCTGGGCCTGACCCCGACGTTTATACGGACATCAAATACGAATGGCCCAATATGTCGGCCCGTATGGACAATCTTCGCGCAGGCATACTTATCCCGCAGTTGGATGATCTTGATAGCAATGTGGAACGTTGGAATGCGCGTCATGAAGTCTTGAGAGAAGCGCTTGCCGGACTCCATGGCGTCTCGCTTCCAATGCCAGCCGAAGGGGCTGTGCGCGTCGGGTCTTCTTTCCAGTTTCGGATGCCGGGTGCGTCTCCACAACTGTGTGAACAGATTGTGAGGCAGGCTTTAGAACTGGGCGTTGAGCTTAAATGGTTCGGAGCAGGTGAACCAAAGGGCTTCACGTCCAACCATAGAAGCTGGCGTTATATGACCGCGCAAGAACTGCCACAGACAGACCGGATTTTAAGCACTCTGTTTGACATGCGAGTTCCATTGACCTTCTCGCTTGAGGACTGCGCGCACATCGCAGACATCTTGCAGTTCGTGTTGTCGGACGCAGGTCGGGCAGTGGCTGCGGAATAGGCTTAGCGCGCAGCCGCTTGCAGTGCCGTCACAGCAATCATGTTGACGACATCTTCGGCCGTGCACCCACGCGACAGGTCGTTTGCAGGTTTACCAAGACCCTGCAAAATTGGGCCAATCGCCTCGCATCCACCGACTCGCTGCGCGATCTTGTAGCCAATGTTACCGGCATCAAGGTTCGGGAAAACCATGACGTTTGCCTGTCCGGCTACGGTGGAACCAGGGGCCTTTGCCTCTCCGACTTGCGGCACGAACGCCGCATCAAATTGAAGCTCACCGTCGCTCTCAAGCTCAGGATGCTTGTCGGTAAGAATCGCGGCAGCATCGCTGACTTTAGTCACGCGCTCGTGCTTTGCGCTGCCTTTGGTCGAAAAGGAAAGGAAGGCGATCTTGGCTGGCTCACCGAGCAGGGCCTGATAGGAATTCGCGGATTGCGCGGCGATGCTGGCCAGTTCCGCCGACGAAGGGTCTATGACCAGTCCGCTGTCCGAGAATACCATCGCCTGCCGTCCAGAAGGGTGTCCTTCTGGGAGAACCATCAGGAAAAAGCTTGAAACGAGCTCCTGATCTGGCGCTTTGCCGATGGCCTGCAGCGCGGCACGAACCGTATCTGAGGTGGTTGCGACTGCTCCCCCGACCGTCCCGTCGGCAATCCCAAGCTTCACCATCATGGCAGCAAATACCAAAGGATTGCTTGTCATCTTACGCGCAACGTCTTCAGAGATACCTTTGTGCTTTCGGAGCTCGTGAAAACCCGAAGCAATTTCATCGGAAAGGTCAGAGGCTGTCGGGTCCTCGACTTTCAACTTCGCTGAAAGCGAGCCACCGGCCGCGGAAACTTTTTGAGAGATGGTGTTGGTATCGCCGACCAGCGTAATGGAGCCCAGACCAGTCTCCACTGCCTCGATGGCCGCTGCGATGATGCGAGAGTCTTCGCCTTCGCTCAATACAATGTGGGCGGGATGCGCCGCGGCGCGAGTTCTTAGTTCACTCAAGACCGACATCGGCACATCCCTTTTTGCTTTAACTTACACGCCTTGTTGCTCGACCATGTCGTCGGCGCTGATGCCAGCGACAGCGACAGGTTTTTTCATGGCGTCGCGGCGGAAGGGTTCGCCAAGCTCCTGGTTGATCATCGCTTCGATCAACGTGGTCTTGCCGTTTTCCATTTGGTCTTTGATCGCCTTGTTCAGCGCTTCTGTCAGCTCGTCCATTGTGCGAGCAACGACGCCTTCAAGACCGCAGGCCTTCGCGATGCCAGCGTAGCTGACTTCTTCGTCGAGTTCCGTGCCCACAAAGTTGTCGTCGAACCAAAGCGTCGAGTTCCGCTTTTCAGCACCCCACTGATAGTTGCGGAATACGATCTGCGTAATCGGTGGCCAGTCGCCACGGCCGATCGCTGTCAGTTCGTTTACTGCGATGCCGAAGGCACCGTCACCTGCAAAGCCGACAACTGGAACGTTAGGCTGACCGATTTTCGCTCCAACGATTGCTGGCAGACCATAACCACAGGGACCGAACAAGCCAGGAGCGAGGTACTTACGGCCAGAGTCGAAGTCAGGGTAGGCGTTGCCGATGGCGCAGTTGTTGCCGATATCCGAAGAGATGATGGCTTCGCGTGGAAGCGCGGACTGAATGGCGCGCCATGCGCGGCGAGGGCTCATCCAGTCTGGCTTGGCGGCACGTGCACGTTCGTTCCAGGTTGTGCCCGGATCGTCTTGCTCGTGATCCATCGAGGACAGTTGCTGCGCCCAACGAGATTTGGTTTCTGCAATCTTTGCCTTCCGGTCAGCGCGTCCAGCATCGCCCGCGTCGTCGGCAAGATTGTTCAGGATGCCTTTCGCAACTTTTGCTGCATCACCTACGATACCCACCGTCACTTTTTTGGTAAGACCAATACGGTCAGGGTTAATGTCGACCTGAATGATCTTGGCTTCGGCTGGCCAATACTCCATGCCGTAGCCCGGAAGTGTCGAGAACGGGTTCAAACGCGTGCCGAGCGCGAAAATGACGTCCGCCTCTTTGATCAGCTCCATACCTGCCTTCGAGCCGTTGTAGCCGAGCGGGCCAGCGAAGAGCGGGTGCGAGCCTGGGAAGGCGTCGTTGTGCTGGTAGCCAACACAGACCGGCGCATCGAGACGTTCTGCCAGAGCTTTTGATGCGTCAATGCCACCTGCGGAAAGAACAACACCTGCACCGTTCAAGATGACGGGATTCTTGGCGCTCGAAAGTAGCTTTGCTGCTTCCGCGACCGAGTTTTCTCCACCGGGTGACGCTTCGAACTCAATGGGGTCTGGGATTTCGATATCCACGACTTGGGTCCAGAAGTCGCGCGGGATGTTAATTTGGGCAGGTCCGGAGAGACGCTTAGCCTGGCTGATTACGCGGGTCAGAACTTCGGCAACACGTGTCGGATCACGGACTTCTTCCTGATACGCAACCATATCTTCGAACAGCTTCATCTGCTCAACTTCCTGGAAGCCGCCCTGACCAATGGTCTTGTTGGCCGCCTGTGGTGTCACGAGAAGGAGCGGTGTGTGGTTCCAATATGCCGTCTTAACAGCGGTTACGAAGTTTGTGATGCCTGGGCCATTCTGCGCGATCATCATCGACATTTTGCCGGTGGCGCGGGTGTAGCCGTCTGCCATCATGCCAGCGGAACCTTCGTGGGCGCAATCCCAGAAGTTAATGCCAGCGTCTGGAAAGATGTCGGAGATTGGCATCATGGCCGATCCGATGATCCCGAACGCATGATTAATGCCATGGCGTTGTAAGACTTTTACAAATGCCTCTTCAGTCGTCATTTTCATGATGGGTCCTCCTGAAAAATGTGTCGTCCCGCTCTCGGGGATGCGAACCTAAGTAAAGAACCGTTGGACTCAAAGTAGGTCCAGATTTGCTCGCTCCTTCAGTCCAGCCGAGCAATCTCTTCTGCGATAAGCTCAATGCCCTTTGGTATTTTGGCCGACGAGATGGAGGAGTAGGCCAGCCGATATCGGTTCTTAGGTCCAGATCCTCGGGCATAGAACGAATGTCCTGGTTCGATAACTACACCGCGAGAGCGAAGCGCCATTGCGAGTTCTTCAGTGTCGACGTGATCTGGCGCTTTCATCCAAAAGCACGACCCACCCGATTGCGCGGGCACAGCGTAGGTCAAACCGTTTTGCTCAATCGCAGTTTCCATGACCTGACGTCGCCTTTGGAATGCTTTGCGCATGCGATTGATCTGTGCGTTGTAGTGACCCAACGACATGAAATTGGCGGCATTCCTTTGAATGTGCCAGGGCGGGTGCCGCATCATGGTGGATCGCAAAGCGCGGGCCTGCTCAATCAGGGCGGTGGGGCCGATGATAAAGCCCAGCCGAAGGCCAGGAAAAAGCGATTTTGAAAACGATCCGATGTAAACGACGCATCCGGATTGATCGAGAGATTTCAGAGTTGGTGACGGAGAACGGTTGAAGGCTAACTCGAACTCGTAATCGTCCTCGACAATGACAAATCCACGCTCCTCGGCCAATTCAAGCAAGCGTTTGCGCCGATCCATGGGCATAGTTGCATTTGTCGGGCTGTGATGGCTTGGCGTTGCAAATACCACGTCGAGCTGCTCGGGCAGACTATCCGGGGGAAGCCCTTTTTCGTCGACGTCGACTTCAACAACGCGGCAGCGTGTTTCGCCGAGGATCTCCCTAAATCCGCGGTAACCGGGATTTTCGATCACTGCGATACGACGCTGAGTGAGAAGCAGTTGCGCAGTGATCCAAAGTGCGTGCTGTGCTCCCATCGTAATGAGTATGTTTTCTGGTCGTGCGCGGATCCCACGTCGGGACGTCTTGTGACGTTGGATGTATTCAATCAGCTTTGGGTCATCACGCTCGTATTGGTCTAGAGTAAGAGACGTAAAATCTCTCTGGCCGAGAGCTTGAAGCGCACACAATCGCCAGTTCTGATGGTCGAAAAGCGAAGGGTCAGATTGGCCGTATATGAACGGGTAGGGGTAGCTTTGCCAATCGTAAGGACGCGAGATGTTAAGTGCGCGCGGCGGGCGGTGGCTTAGTATGCGACTCCAATCAAAGTTGCCGTCGTCTGTCTCACTTTGAACTTCGAAACGAGGTGCAGACGGGGCCGTCTCGG
>CAYPVG010000336.1:0-3087 GCA_964414085.1 uncultured Boseongicola sp.
TATGTGGGCGACCCGCTGGAAAAACTCCTTGGGTTCTTCATCGCGGTCGTGATCCTTGCCTTCTACATTGGTGTCGTAAATCTGATCCTGATGTTTGTGAGCTTCTCGCTTTTTGACGGCAACACGGTGGCGTACTTTGCGTCCTTCATTGGTGTCATTCCCATTTGGTTCTACGCCCGCTACCGGGCGCGGCGGTATGTCTACGGGCGGACTCGATGGCGCGGTATTCGTTTTGGCGTCGATCCGGCCGCGTGGGGATATGCGTGGCGCGCGATGGTGTACTGGACGCTCGCGCTTGGGAGTCTGACGCTGCTTTGGCCGTTGATGACGCATCGGTTGGAGAAATACCGGTGGGATCGCACGTGGTATGGAGATCGACAGTTTCACCAAGGCGGCACGGCGAAGAGCCTTGCGAAGGGGATGATCCCGTTTTGGCTGGTTCTTTTCGGAGGCGGTGCATTCTCAGTTCTTGCAGTCATCGGAGCCGATGCCGAGTCGGCCTCATTGCCGGACTTCTTGGAAGAGTCGGTCATTGAAGTGATGCTGGGGTTCTCAATTTTGCTTCTGCCGGTACTGGCCGTTGCCTTCGCCTACTACTCTGTGCGCAGCTTCCGGGTATTGACTGCGGCCAAGTCTGCCGGGGCTGTGGAATTCCGCTCCAAAGCGCGTGCCCCACGCGTGATTGGCATCTATATTCTTGGCTACGGACTGACCGGTTTCATTACCACGATGCTCGCGGTGGGGGTCGGTTTCATTTTCCTTTTTATCCTGTTCACCGGCGCCGGTATGGATTTCTCACTGGATGACATGGACAACTTGACGGCACCGGGCTTGGTCATACAAGCCTTTGGTATCGCGATGTATTTCATGGTCTTTGTTGTATGGGCGACGCTGCGCCACGTCTTCGTAACGCTCCCCATATGGAGACACTACGCAGAAACGCTGGAAGTGGTCGGATCGGAATCGATCTACATGATCAGGCAACGCGATCGCGACGTGCATCGCGAGGCGGAAGGCTTCGCCGAGGCATTAGATTTGGGGGCCGCGATATGACCACGATCCATGTCGGCGAAGGTCCCGGTAACCCTGAAGGATTCGCAGATTTTCTGGATGGCCGGTCTGCGCGCGTGCAAAGAGTCGCGTTTGAAATCGATGACGTGGCACGCACGATCACCATTCGACCGCCAGAAAGCCAAGAAGAGGTATGGCCGTTGTCCGAACTTCGGCAGCTTCCTGATCAGGCTGGAGAATCCACGCTCATCTTAACATCGACGCACCGCGCGTTGGCGCGTCTAATCCTTACCGACCAGCAAGCTATTCATACGCTGAGATACCGCGCGACAAAGCTGTCCGCTAAACCGGTGGTACGCGGGAAAGCACGCGTCTTTGTTTGGGCCGGTGCGGCGGTCGCTGCGGTGTTTGCGATTGTGTTTGTGTTGGTGCCTGTGATGGCAGACCAACTCGCGCGCATACTTCCAACGCGGGGCGAAGAGGCGCTGGGCCGAGCAACACTGGAGCAAATCCAGACAGCGCTCGGCGATGACTTTTTCCCAGTTGATTTCTGCTACACGCCCGACGGCGAAGACGCGATGGACCAGATGCTTGCGAACATCGGGGGCAAGGACCTAGATCTGCCCTATCCTGTGACGGTCAGCGTCCTCGATCATTCGATGGTCAACGCCTTTGCCTTGCCGGGCGGGCAGGTCGTGTTCTTTCGGGGTATGCTGGAGGTGGCGGACAGCCCGGACGAGATCGCGGCCGTTCTGGCCCACGAGATCGGCCATGTCGCAGCGCGAGATCCGACGCGGATGGCGCTTCGTTCGGCGGGGTCTCTTGGGGTCCTGGGCTTGCTCTTCGGCGATTTTGCGGGTGGCGCTGCGGTTTTGTTCCTGGTCGAGCAGATTATAGAGGCAGACTACAGCCGCGAGGCAGAAGGCGCAGCGGACGATTATGCCATCGCGCTTTTGCAGGCGGCGCGGGTGGATCCGGGCGCGCTGGGCGATCTGTTCCAGAAGCTCTTGGACGAACACGGCGATGCGGAAGGAATTGCGGCGCACTTCATGTCTCATCCCGCGCTCGGGGATCGGATCGAGACGGCGCGGCGGGCAGGTGATGAGATCAGCCAGACCCGACAGGTCATCAGTGATGAAGAGTGGGCAGCATTGAAATCGATCTGCGAGTAACTTGCAGCGAAGAGTTGGGCGGGCTAACCCGTTTAGAGGTGGAAAAAGGGGCAATTGCGATGCGGAAGACGGCTCTGGCACTATTGGTAAGCGCAGTATTGGCGGCGTGTACAACCGTAGAGGAAGAACTGGCGGAGACGCCGGCACCCCTTGGAGATTTTCGACTTGGGCACAATATCGCTATCGCTGACAACGTGGTCTTGGGACCGTTCTCGCGAGAGCTGAGCGAGCAGGATCTCGAGACGACAGTACAGAACGCTGTTGCGCAGCGTCTGCGTCGCTATGACGGTGATGGCCTGTATCATCTTGGGATCGTTGTTGGTGGTATCGTTCTGGCTCAGCCAGGTATCCCGGTGGTCTATGCTCCGAGGTCTGTCATGCTCCTGGATGTGACCGTTTTTGATAACGTCACGCAGGAACGGATCAATCTGGAACCAAAACGCTTTCAGGTTGGCGAAGGCTTCCGGAACTCGGTGCCGTTCATTGGCAGCGGTCTTGTGAGAGAGCCGAACGTTCAGCTAGAAAACCTCAGCCAAAACGCGGCGCGCGAGATCGAAGAATGGTTGAACCAAAACCCGGATTGGTTCCTGCCAAAACCGGGTCGCGCGCGGGTGCCATTTACCATATCGACCCCGGCGCCAACCATGGCCGACATGACAGGTCAGGAAGTGGCGCAAGAAGATGCCAACTGACGCTTGATTTTCTGGCCGCGATGCCATAATTGCCCCGCCATATTTGACCCCATTCAAAGGCAAGCAGGGCGATGGCAAAGGAAAAGTTTGAACGTAATAAGCCGCACGTAAACATCGGCACGATTGGTCACGTTGACCACGGTAAGACGACGTTGACGGCGGCGATCACGAAGTACTTCGGTGACTTCAAAGCATACGACCAGATTGACGGT
>CAYPVG010000337.1:0-8919 GCA_964414085.1 uncultured Boseongicola sp.
AACCGTCGCGCGTCTTCAAGTTGGACGATACGCATAAGCACCGCCTTACGCCTATCCGCATAACGCGGCAATAGAGAGGGCATGTGCGTTTTTGCCCGGCACGCAGTTCGAACGGCGAATTACACAGTTGCTTGTTGCGGGGATCATGATCCCGCGAAGCTTAACTGACTGTCACCGTGCGTTGCGTTTACCATTGGGTTTGGCGTACGCACCCACCGACGTAATACCGACGTATTACCGACGCGATACCGATTGGGGTTTTCGTACTAATTTCTCAATGCGTTAGGAAGAAAGCGCACCGATTCTTGGGTGTTTCTTTAGTAGAACGTCTGTGGATCAATATCGATTGATATCCGCAGGTTACTCGGCATTTTCACCTGCCCCACCCAAGCCGCTAGCGCCTCCTGCAGCGGCGCAGCTTTGTCCGCCTTCACCAAAAGCCGCACCCGATGCCGTCCCCTAATCCGAGCAATCGGCGCAGCAGCCGGTCCAAAAACTTGCGCCCCAATTCGCGACAGTGGCTCGCGTCGCGACGCCAGATCACGCCCGATATCAAAGACTTCCTGCACATCTGGCGAGGAAAGAACAATACCCGCCATACGCCCGTAAGGAGGGACACCCGCCTGCTTGCGTTCGCGCGCCTCGGCCTCCCAGAACTCTTCCTCATCTCCGCTCAGAATAGCCTCAATAACCGGATGTGCTGGCTGATAGGTCTGCAAGTACGCGACCCCCGGTTTTTCCGCGCGCCCAGCACGACCGGCAACCTGCCGCATCAACTGAAACGTCCGCTCTGCCGCCCGGAGGTCGGACCCTTGCAAACCCAAGTCCGCATCAATCACTCCGACCAGTGTAAGCAACGGAAAGTTATGACCTTTTGCGACAATCTGTGTGCCGATAATGATGTCGGCCTCGCCCGAAGCTATGCGCTCGATCTCTGACTTCAAGGCACGAGCAGACCCAAAAACGTCGGATGACAAGACCGACGTCCGCGCGTCGGGAAACAGTGACTGAACCTCTTCAGCCAGCCGCTCCACCCCCGGCCCAACCGGTGCCAAACGCCCTTCAGCGTCGCATGATGGGCACGCTTCAGGCATCGGTTTGGACTCACCGCATTGGTGGCACACCAGGCGCTTCAAAAAGCGGTGCTCAACCATCCGAGCATCGCAGTGATCGCACCCAATCTGAAACCCGCACGCCCGGCAAATCGTAACCGGCGCATACCCACGACGGTTTAGAAACAACAGGGACTGCTCCCCAGCCTCGATGCGCCTGGTCACCTGATCCACAAGCGTTTTCGAGACCCAACGATCTGCTGGCAGACCTTCGTCGCGCATGTCGATCGCGTGAATATCCGGCATCGCTGCCGCACCAAACCGCGAGGTCAGGGTCACACGTTTATATTTACCTGCGTCCGCGTTTGCCCAACTTTCCAGCGATGGTGTTGCGGACGCCAAAACAACCTGCGCTTTTGTCAGGGACGCGCGGAGCACCGCCATATCCCGCGCGTTGTAAAGCACACCGTCTTCCTGCTTGTAGGATGTGTCGTGCTCCTCATCGACGACGATCAGCCCAAGATCCTGAAAGGGCAGAAACAGAGCGGAACGCGCACCCACCACCAACTGGGCTCCACCTTCCGACACCATGCGCCAAGCCCGCCGCCGCTCGGTCATGGTAACGCCCGAGTGCCATTCGGCAGGTCGTGCCCCAAATCGCGCCTCGACGCGTGTCAGAAACTCCGCCGTCAATGCAATTTCAGGCAGCAAAACGAGCGCCTGTCGCCCTGCCGCCAAACAGGCTCCGACGGCTTCTAGATAGACTTCCGTCTTCCCGGAACCGGTCACCCCTTTGAGAAGCGTCGTCCCGTAGCTCCGAGCGCCAACGCCTGCTTTCAAAGCTTCGGCCGCCGCCATTTGTTCGTCCGTTAACTCGTAAGGGCTTACCCCTGGGTCCAGATGTGGATAGGCCGTATCTCGTGGGCTGGCTTCCTCATGCACGACCCCTTGCTTGACTAAGCCCTTGACCACGCTCGTCGACACACCTGCCATATCGGCCACTTCTTTCAGCGTGAAAGCCAAGCCGCCATAACTATCGAGAACATCAACCACTCGCCGTCGCGCATCGGTCCACCTGTCGGGCTCGCCGGTGCCGCGACGGTAAATGGTCCGCATTGACGGAGGATCACCCAGCCCTGGAGAACGCGTTGCCAAACGAACCATCGCCGACATTGGTGTCAACGTATACGCCCCGGCCCGCACGAGGAACTCGCGCATTTCATCACGCATTGGCACGGCATCCAAAACCCGAATGACCGAGCGCACTTTGGAAAGGTCGTAGCCACCCTCACCTTTCCCCCAAACTACACCCAAGACCTTGCGTGGTCCGAGTGGGACCTCAACGAAAGCGCCCCGAAAACAGCCGCCCTCGGGCGCTTTATAGTCCAGAGCGCGATCGATCGGCTGCGCGGTCAGCACTGAAACAAGGTCACCTTCATGGAAGTGTTCAAGCACGCGTATCCCGCTTCATCGGCAAAAGATTCGACACGGGCAAACGCCCAGTCTGCCATCAGTGCCACAGATTTGAGCTGGACTTCCAGAGGTCCGCTCGCAAAGTCTTAAACCGCGCAACACCCGGCGTTTCGTGTTAAGGTAGCGCACGCTGCTTTCACACACTGGTGAAGATTCGCGAGCATTTGTTGGTTTGCACAATTCCTCACCTATCTAAACGCTATGATGTGGAAGGTGTCCCATGATTGGCACCCGAGGAAGAAACTAGAGGAACGCCATATGCAGAAAGCTGCAATACAAACCTACCCCGCGTCAGACCTGAGGCTCCGCGCGCTCTGGCTGACCTTCTTGGCCGCCGCGTTGTTGATCGCGCAAAGCATTGCGGCAGCAGCACAATCCAGACCAGCAACGTTCGCAGATTTGGCAGAGCAGGTCAGTCCGTCGGTTGTGAACATCACGACCTCGACGACTGTCGCAGCCAACACACAACCGGGTCCAGTCGTGCCTGAAGGCTCTCCTTTTGAGGAATTCTTCGACGATTTTATGGACCGTAATGGCCCCAATGGCCGCACACCGCGCCGCAGCCAAGCGCTTGGCTCTGGCTTTGTGATCTCTGAAGACGGCTTTATTGTTACAAATAATCACGTCATCCAAGGTGCCGACGAAATCCTTATCGAGTTCTTTGAAGGCTTCGAACTGGAAGCTGAAATCGTGGGCACCGACCCGAACACCGACCTCGCCCTTCTGAAAGTCGAAAGCGACGAACCGCTGTCCTACGTCCCTTGGGGCGATAGCGAAGTGGCCCGTGTCGGCGACTGGGTTATGGCAATGGGTAACCCTCTCGGCCAGGGCTTTTCGGTTTCGGCAGGTATCGTATCCGCTCGTGGCCGAGCGCTGTCTGGCACTTACGATGACTACATCCAGACTGACGCAGCAATTAACCGCGGTAACTCCGGCGGCCCGCTGTTTAACATGGACGGTGAAGTGATCGGTGTGAACACAGCGATCCTTAGCCCGAATGGCGGTTCCATAGGCATTGGCTTCGCTATGTCGAGCCGCGTTGCTGAAAACGTCATTGGTCAGCTTCGCGACTTTGGTGAAACCCGTCGCGGTTGGCTGGGAGTTCGCATCCAGGATGTGACTGACGATCTTGCCGATGGTCTGGGCCTCGAAGAAGCGCGTGGTGCCCTAGTAACGGATGTTCCGGAAGGCCCGGCGCTCGATGCTGGTATGGAAAGCGGAGACGTGATCCTGAGCTTTGATGGTGTCGAAGTTGAAGACACACGCGGTCTCGTTCGCCAAGTCGCAAACACTTCCGTCGGCTCCGAAGTTCGCGTCGTCATCTTCCGTGACGGTGGCACCGAAACGCTTCGTGTGACCCTTGGTCGTCGTGAAGAAGCGGAAGCCGTTCCGGCTTCGATTAATCGCGAAGAAGAGCCGACGACGACCGAAGTTCTTGGTTTGACGGTCTCGACCATCACAGACGAGCTTCGGGAACAGTTGGGGCTTTCCGACACTGTTGAAGGTCTTGTTGTTTCGGAAGTGGCAGAAGACACGGAAGCCTTTGAAAAAGGTCTTCGTGTTGGCGATGTCATCACCCAAGCCGCACAAGAAAGCGTTGCAAGCATCGCTGACCTGAACGAGCGCGTAGAAGCAGCCCGCGAGGCTGGACGGAAGTCTCTCGTCCTCCTGGTCAATAGGAACGGCGATCCACGCTTTGTCGCGCTAAACCTCGACAACGGCTAATTTCCCCCACTCACAAGCCGTGAAAAGAGCGTCCATTTGGGCGCTCTTTTTTTGACCTGAATCATAGCAGGCAGCCCAAAGGCGCGTCAGACTCTGCCCCAACGGCTAAAGGGAGACGTCCATGGAGAAGAACGCCAATTCACATTCGGAAAACGGGTCAGCCATTTTGGCATTTGAGAACGGCACTTACCCTTATGCCGATAAGCTCAGCCGCTCCGATTACGAGGCTGAGAAGGCCGCCCTCCAAGCCGAACTCCTGAAGGCACAGCTTTGGATTCAAGATACAGGGCAAAAAGTCGTTATGCTTTTCGAAGGCCGAGACGCCGCGGGAAAAGGCGGAACGATCAAACGCTTTACAGAACATTTAAACCCCCGGACCGCACGCGTCGTTGCTTTGAACAAGCCAACCAACGAAGAACGTGGTCAATGGTTTTATCAGAGATATATCAAACACTTACCCACAGCCGGAGAAATTGTTCTGTATGACCGATCCTGGTACAACAGAGCCGGCGTCGAACGTGTCATGGGCTTCTGTGAACCCACTGAATACCTAGAATTCATGCGCGAAACTCCTGAGCTCGAGCGTATGCTCACCCGTAGCGGCATCCACCTGATGAAGTACTGGTTTTCCGTCACTCAAGATGAACAACTCAGGCGCTTTAAGTCGCGCGAAACCGATCCTCTGAAGCAATGGAAGCTATCGCCCATCGACCGCGCGAGCCTAGATAAATGGGACGACTATACCGAGGCAAAAGAGGCGATGTTCTTCTACACCGACACAGCCGACGCACCATGGACAGTCGTAAAATCCAACGACAAAAAACGCGCACGGCTGAACTGCATGCGCCACTTCCTTGCGCAGTTCGATTACCCAGACAAAAACCACGAAGTCGCGAGACCGCCCGATGACAAGATTGTAGGGGAAGCCAGCCATGTGGTGCACGGCTCAGAACACATTCTGGCCGCGTCTGTTCACCCGGGATCGCGCCGCAAAAAAGCTGAGCCAAGCAAACTTAAGGGCCAATAGTCCCGGCTAGATCTCTTCGCCGTAGAGGAATTGTTGGGCGGCTCCCGCGAAGGTCAGCCAAAGCGATGTGACGATCAGGCCCCAGAACACAAGTGTGTTGGGGTCAAACGCGACCCACGCGGCCCACCCTGCGAAGAACGTCCAGGCCAAAGCCATCGGCAATGTAATCAGCCTCCAGCGCTCCGTGCGAACAGGGTGAACGAACTTAAGCGGCAGGAACATTCCAATCGCAAGAAGGGTCACGATCGCCAAGCTCACCCAGAAATTCGGCTGAATGGCGAACAGGACAAGCACCACCATGTTCCAGCAGCCCGGAAACCCAGAGAACGAGTTGTCGTCTGTTTTCATGCGTGTATCCGCAAAATACAGCGCCGAAGTGAACGTAATTACGATAATCGCGAACCATCCCGTCCAGCCCGGCAACAGGCCGGAGGTGAACAGTGCGAATGCCGGAATGAAGACGTAGGTCAGGTAGTCGATGATCAAATCCAGAAGAACCCCATCGATGCGCGGAGCGTTCTCCTTCACACCGGTTGCGCGGGCTAGCGGGCCATCAACCCCATCAACCCCAAAGGCGACGACCAGCCAAAAGAACATCATGGCCCAATCGAGTTTGACGGCCTCGAGCATTGCCAACATAGCTAGCACAGCACCGGTCGCTGTGAGTAAATGTACGAGATAGGCCTTGGTCTTGATCGTCATGCCGCCCCTCTTGCCGCAAAGTGCTTGGAAGTACCAGACATTTGGGATCCGACCTAACGCGCCGCTCGTGGGTGGGCTGCGTCGTAAACTTCCATCAAACGCGCCGTATCAACTGCGGTATAGGCTTGTGTTGTAGACAATGATGCGTGCCCCAAAAGCTCTTGGATCGAGCGGAGATCACCCCCCGCATTCAGAAGATGTGTCGCAAAACTATGGCGCATGGCGTGAGGCGTTGCGGTTGCCGGTAAACCAAGTTGCGCGCGAGCCCGCTCCATCACCTTTTGGATCATTCTCGGGTTAAGCGCTCCTCCGCGCGCACCGCGGAACAACGGATCATCCTCGGTGATGTCGAAAGGAACGCACGCCACATAGCCTTCAACCGCGCGACGCGCTGCCGGGATGACGGGCACCAATCGCTCCTTACCCCCTTTTCCGACGATCTTGATAGTCTCTCCAACTGGAAGGACCCGACCAGTTAACGACAAAGCCTCAGATATCCGAAGCCCGCAGCCATAAAGCAGCGTCAGGACCGCCATATCGCGCTGAGCGATCCAATCTGTGGATGCATGCACCTCAACCGCTTCGATCATGGCCTTCGCAGCGGTCTGTTCCAAAGGCCTCGGCAGTTTGGATTTGAACCTAGGCGCGCGGGTCATCAAAACAGCGGTCGGATCAAAACCATCCCGATCGGCCATCCAACCTACAAAGTTCTTCACAGCAGACAATGCCCGCGCCAGTGACCGAGCACTAATGCCACGTCCCCTCTCATGGGCCATCCATGCGCGCATGTCCCGGGTATCAATGCGCCCGAGAATTGACGTCCCCTGCTCCTCGCCAAAATGGATCTGTAGGAAGGCCAAAAACCCAAGCACGTCTTGCCGGTACGCATGAATTGTCTTCTCGGCACGGCCACCAACGGCGGAAAGCTCAGACAACCAGCGCTCTTGCGCGTCCCTGAGACCGGGCGAGATCACCCGAGCCAGCGCCGCATGGCGCGCTCAAACACACTGCCCATAAAGCAAAGCAAATCGGTACCATGGCTTGCAGAGAACTGATGCGGATCATCTGATGCAAGCGCAAGCATGCCCGGCAAACGGGTGTCTCCAAAATCCAGAATGATGCAGGCTTCAGACCGCACCCAGTCGGCATTCGCACCATAAATCGTCGCTTCGTTTGGATTTACGCCCCGCAGTGTCACTTGGCGTGGTGGCTTTCCTCGCCCAGCGTAATACTCAGAAAATCCCGGTTCTGCGATGGACAGCACATCGCTTACGTTGACCAACGAAGGGTCCATCGTGGCCTCATGGCTTTCAAGAAGCAGCCGTACCTGCCTGACGCGTAGAATATCCATCACGTCTTCGCCGAGACAGCGAATAAACGCTTCGAACTCAATGGGTTCAAGAAACGCCAGGATGGCTCGGTGAATCTGGTTGGTCCCGGCGAGATTTTCATATGCCGCAGCAATGACCGAATTGTGCGTGTCCTCTAGCCGGCTCAACCGATCTTCAAGGCGTTCCATTGCAACGCCCCTGAGATCAACGATGTTACTGCCCATCGACTGTTCATTGGCAGCGATCAAGGCGCGCATCACCTCGGGATCACTTAGGATTGCATCTGGTTCGCTGAGAATGCGCGCGCGCAGGTCCTCGGCCAAGGGTGCCGGTTCGCTCATGGATAGTGCCTCACTCATTGCCTCGGGTACCGAAACGCGCCGGCACCTCGTGTTTGTTTTCCGGCACACTGCCAAAGGTCTGAAAGCCACTCAAGACACTTACCAAAGCGTGTCGCTATCCGCGGCAGGTTGGCAACGCTTCAAAATCGGCGTGCAGCGGCCGTCATGTTCGATAATTTGACAAGCGAAAGCTCCCGCCCGAGGAAGCCGAGACCGCAATCCGGGGCCGCGATGAAGCGTTCTGGTGGCAGAACGCCAAGGATCGACTCGATCCGCCTGGCGATCTCATCAACGTCTTCTACTTTGCTCGATGCGATTTTCACCAAGCCGACGATGAGATTGGATTTCTCAAATAAGCTGAATACTTCCAGAGGGTTATGTCGATGCGCATCCTCGATGCTGATCTGATCAACGACACCGTCCACAGCACGTGCGATCTGTTCATAGCTCTTCGGATCCGCCTTCGGATAATCCGTCGCGTCCAACTTATCGGGGTACCCGCAGCACATATGGACGACGCGTGTGACGTCGTTTGGCACGCCTTCGAAACACTTTGCCAAAGTACGCACTCCGAAGTCCAAAGCCTGTTCAGGTTTGCGCGCAAAAATGGGTTCGTCGATCTGAATGTACCTGCAGCCTGCTTCGGCAAGTGCTAGAACTTCAGAGTTCAGGGCGCTCGCCAAGTCCTCAGCCAGTGCTTCCTCATCGTGATAAAACGCATCTGCTGTTGTATCGCTGATAGTCATCGGGCCCGGCAACGTGATCTTCACTGGGCGACCAGCAGCGGCCTCGGCAACCTGCCAATCACGCGCCAACCGGGACTGTCCGCGGGCCACGACTTTGTCCCGAATGGTCGGGAGATCAGTCACATAGGCACCATTGCGGAGTACCCTGCGTGTTAAACCTTCGAAGTCGAAACCTTCGAAATGCCGGCATTGATAGTGAACATAGTTCTCACGTCTCACTTCGCCGTCGGTCGGCACATCGATCCCACAGGCAATCTGGTCTGCAACGACTTCCGCTGTCGCGCGATCAAGCAGCGCTTGGGCGTCTGAGCTTTGTGAACTCTCCCAACCTCGTTGCGCGCGTTCGCTGTAAGTCTCGTTCTCGTGTCCAACCTGGAACCAATCGGTGACCGGCACGTAGCTTGGTTTGGGAAACGCGCCGATGCAGGTGGTGGGTAGAGCCATATTACTGCTTTAGGAGAATTGTTCCTGGATCAGCCGTTCTTCGAGGCCATGTCCAGGGTCAAATAGCATTCGGTGTTC
>CAYPVG010000338.1:0-4995 GCA_964414085.1 uncultured Boseongicola sp.
ATCAAGAAATTCCACGATGGTGATATCTCCATCGGGGTTCCCGCCAACGTAGCTGTAACCGTCGTTGAAGATCGCATCGCGATTGTCTGCAACGAGCGCGAGGTCGTTTTCAGCTGCGCTTTGCGCGCGACGTTCTTCAAGTACTGCGAGCGCCTCCATAAGGACTTCTGGATTGGCCAGCAGGTATTCGCGAATTTCCGCGCGGAAACTGTCACGTTCCGCTTCGTTCATTGCTGTTATGTCTGTGGCCCAGGAGGAACCGGCTGCGCCGATCAAGATACTGACTGCGAGCAGTGCGGAACGAAACATCAAAAATCTCCAATAAACGTCGTCAGGACAAGACCATACGCTCGGACGTCAACGCAACCTCTTCACAGATAATTGTTGATGCCTTTAGGCATTGACGCAACGCATTGGTCTTGGCAGGCAGGCGCGTGCCTGTTCAAGAAATGGAAGCGCTCAACATGCGATTGTCTCGCCGATCAGATGTGGACCCGTTCATCGTCATGGACGTGATGGAAGCAGCCGCGCAGGCAGAGGCCTCGGGGCGTGACATCATTCATCTAGAGGTGGGCCAACCGGGAACAGCAGCGCCAGCGGGTGCGCGTTTGGCGTTGGCTAAGGCGATGGAGCAGGGTGCTTTGGGGTACACCGTGGCGCTTGGACTTCCAGATCTCCGTACCGCTATTGCGAGGCTTTATGGAGAACGCCACAATCTGGATTTGGACCCGAGCCGAGTCATCGTGACGTCGGGCTCATCGGCCGGGTTCTTGCTCGCCTTTACGGCCCTCTTCGACGCCGGCGACCGCGTCGCGCTTGGTGCACCGGGGTATCCGTCATATCGCCAAATATTGCGTGCTCTCAGTTTACACCCCGTCGACATCGAGACCAGCGAAGCGAACCGATATCAGCCGGTTGCGGGCGATTTGCCCGACGATATCGCGGGTCTGATCGTCGCATCCCCGGCCAATCCCTCGGGGACCATGCTGGATGCACCGGCAATGCGCGCGTTGATCGAGGCATGCTCCGATCGCGATGCCGCCTTCGTTTCGGACGAAATCTACCATGGCATCGAGTACGATCAGAGCGCGGTTTCTGCGCTTGAGATCACCGACGATGCTTATGTGATCAATTCGTTTTCCAAATACTTCTCAATGACCGGTTGGCGTGTTGGGTGGATGGTTGTGCCCGAGGATCATGTGCGAACGGTTGAGAGGCTTGCGCAGAACATGTTCATCTGTCCACCCCATGCTTCTCAGGTGGCGGCGCTTGCTGCTTTATCTTGCAATGACGAATTGCAGGCTAACTTGGATGTCTACCGCCAGAACCGCGCGCTAATGCTCGAGGGCCTGCCGAAAGCGGGCTTCGCGCGGATCGCACCGCCTGATGGCGCGTTTTACGTGTACGCGGATGTCAGCGAGTACACTGATGATGCGGTGGCGTTTGCGCGCGAAATCTTGGAGCACGCGGGCGTTGCCGTGACACCCGGGCTCGATTTTGACCAGAAGCGCGGAGCGGGGACACTGCGCTTTTCTTATGCGCGTTCCACTGCGGATATCATTGAAGGTCTTGAGCGACTTCATAAATTCATGCGCACTGCAGGCCATACCGCCTAAAAGGTTTTGGCCTGGCATCGAGCTTGAGATAAAGTACCTAAACGAAAAATGTTCTCGCAAAGAACGAGGCAATGAGCAGGTTTGTAGTCGCATTTGCAGCTTTGGTTTCTGGGATTTTGCTCGCGTTTGAGCAGGACGCTTGGGCACAGGGCCCTTCTGCGTCTGCTCGCCTGTTGGATGGCGGAGCCGTGATAGCCGATCACGGCGGTCACGTGGAACTTGCCATCCCCATGACACAGGCCGTTCCCTGGAAGGTGCATACGTTGGATGGACCGCCACGACTGGTCGTCGATTTCTCAGAATTGCTGTGGGATCGGATGCCGGATGTGCAATCAGCGAGCATTTTGAGCGTCAATGCGGGCCCTTACCGCCCTGGTTGGTCCCGTCTTGTCCTGGTTCTGGGTGAGCCGCTTGCCGTCGATGTCGCGGAAATGACGGTGGATGACGACGGTCAGGCATTGCTGACGCTTGTTCTGAATCCAACCACGGCCGGCGAGTTTCGCGGTGCAGCAGGCGCCGAAGGTGACGCGTCAGGGGTGGTTGCACCGGTAATATCTCGAACGTCGGATAAACTGCGGATTGCGCTCGACCCGGGGCATGGCGGACTGGACCCCGGCGCCGAGGACGGCGATTTGAGGGAGTCGGACATTGTCCTGAATTTTGCGCGCCAATTGAAGGACGCGTTGCTGAGATCGGGTCGGTTTGAAGTTGTATTGACGCGGGACTCAGATGTATTTGTTCCGTTGCACGAGCGCATGACCTTGGCGCGCGCGGCGGGCGCTGACGTGTTTTTGTCTCTTCATGCGGATTCGCTTTCGGAAGAAGCCGGCGTTGCGTCTGGTATGACTGTCTACACTTTGACGGATGAGGTTACTGACGAAGTAGCGGCCCGATTGGCCGAGCGCCATGCGCAAAACGATATTCTCTCCGGCGTTGATTTGTCGGGTCACGAGGACGAAATTGCGATGGTGTTGATCGAACTTGCGCAGCGAAACACTACGCCACGGTCTGAAGCGCTCGCCTCGCTCATCGTAACTGGCTTTCGATCTCATGAGTTGCGCGTTAATTCCAATGCCCACCGCAAAGGGGCGTTCACAGTTTTGCAGGCAGCCGAAGTGCCCTCAGTTTTGATCGAGCTTGGGTTTCTGTCGACAGACCGTGATCGAGAGCTGTTGCTTTCGACTGAGTGGATCGCACAGGCCAGCGATGCTGTTCGCGACGCGTTGCTACAATGGGCGGATGAGGACGTTCTGCTTCGCGACAACCTCATGGAGTGAGTTGCGCGAGCCATATTGTGTGGCTGTGGCATTCAGGGTCTTCTTGTCTGAAATGACGGACGGTGAAGCCATGCTCGTTCAAGAGCTTTTCGTATTCGTTGGGTGAAAGAGACGCGTGATAGACTGGTTTGCCTGCAACTTGTCCGATGGCTATGCCGTTTTCGTGGCCTGAAGTGAACATCAAGGCAGCACCATTTGCTGCATGGCGCTGAAATACCGGGAACATCCTTATTTGATCGTTTGGGTCGAGGTGGAAAAAAGAGTTCCACGCGAGGATCGCATCGAATGTCTCCCCGAGGTCAAGGCCGCGCATATCGGCGTGAACGGCGCGGGCATCGGGCACGTTTTCCTCAAACAGACTGATCATCGTCTTGGCGCCATCGACCCCTGTCAGCTTTACTCCACTTTCACAGAGATAGCTGGCGATCGGTTTTCCGGACCCACATCCAAGATCCAATACGCGCTTGCCTGGCGCATGGTCCATCATGCGATCCAACCAGTGTTTTTCAAACAAAGAGGTGTTGCGCTGCTGGTTCCACGCCGTAGCGACGGCTTCGTAGGTGGTCAGGATTTTGTCGGGCGTCATAACGTGTAGATGATCGGCTACTCAACCGCTGCACAAGAGGTCACGAAACTTTTACGAGGTTCCGGCGTTATGCAGCCGATGCGACGTAGCGGCGCTTTTGACGCTAGGTGGCGAGATCGGTATATGGAGACTGTATCTGAAAGGTTGGCTTTGTGACGCGTTTCATCTTCTCGTTCTTTGGTGCGATTTTCAGCATGATCACGTTGGGGCTGGTGATGGCTGCCCTGACGGTTGGTGCTATTTTTTGGGTGTATGGGCGTGACTTGCCAGATCACGAGAGCCTTGCGAATTATCTGCCGCCGACCATCAGTCGGATCTATTCGACCGAGGGGCGGATCATTGACGAGTTCGCAGAAGAGCGTCGGATCTATGCCGCTGCAGATGAGATCCCTGACCTTGTGAAGCACGCCTTCATTTCCGCAGAGGACAAGAACTTTTATCTTCACGCTGGGTTCGATTTGCGCGGCATTGCGGCGGCAGCCTACGAGGCTGTTGAAAGCCGTGGCGCGTCCATCCGTGGGGCGTCTACGATCCCCCAGCAGGTGGCAAAGATCAGTTTCCTCAGCGGTGAGCGGACGATCGACCGGAAGCTCAAAGAAATCATTCTTGCGAACCGAATGGTGAGTTCGCTTGATCGGGAGAAGATCCTTGAGATCTACCTGAACGAGATCGACCTTGGGTTCAGATCGTTCGGTGTTGCTGCAGCATCGCAGACGTATTTCAACAAGACACTTGCCGATTTGGAACCACAAGACGCGGCCTATCTCGCGGCCTTGCCAAAGGCGCCTTACGATTACCACCCGGTGCTGCAGGTCGAACGCGCCACGGCGCGGCGCAACTTTGTTTTGTCTGAGATGCACGAGAACGGCTATCTGAACGCGTCGGAGTACGAGACGGCCCGCAATGCTCCACTTATGACGGTACAGAACGGTGACTACGAAGGGTTCCGCAAGCAGCTTCCGCCACGCGACTACTTTACCGACGAAATTCGACGCCAGCTGAGCCGGGATTTTGGCGACACAGGGTTTAAGTCGGCAGGTCTGACCGTGCGCGCGACAATGGACCCCGAGATGCAGGACGTCGCCGCGGTCGCGCTGCGTGAGGCGTTGGAGCAATACGATCGCTCGAAGGGTGAATGGCTGGGACCAATCGCTGAGATCGAACCGGCTGCACTGACGGGTTTGGGTGAGGATGGCTCTGCTGCCTGGCGGCAGGCGCTTCGCGAAGCCACTGTGCCAAGAGACATCCCCGGCTGGTATCCGGCTGTTGTGCTTGAGATGCGCGAAACCGTCGCGCTGATTGGCGTGGAAGGCTGGGACAACGGCATCGACGGGCACTTCATAAAGCGCGGCGATCTTGACTGGATTCGAGGCGCATCTGTGCCGCGGGACATCATGGATGTCGGTGATATCATTTATGTTCGGCACGAAGGCGGTTCAGAAGAAGATCCGGTCTTTTCGTTGCGCCAAATCCCTGGTGTGCAGGGCGGATTTATGGCGATGGACGTCAACAACGG
>CAYPVG010000339.1:0-6410 GCA_964414085.1 uncultured Boseongicola sp.
CCCGATTCGCACATAATTGTTGAATTACCGCAAATCAGACACGAGTATGCCCAGAAAAAGACACGACAGAATGCGCCAATCATAAGGCGTTCATGAGCAGTAAAAGGAATAATCTCATGTCCAGGATCGCACTGGTCGATGACGACAGAAACATTCTGACGTCTGTATCTATGACGCTCGAAGCTGAAGGTTTCGAGGTTGAGACATATAATGACGGGCAAGCCGCCCTCGATGCATTTAATAAGAAGCTGCCCGATATGGCGGTTTTCGACATCAAGATGCCGCGCATGGATGGCATGGACCTGCTGCAGCGGGTGCGCCAGAAAACCGCGATGCCGGTAATTTTCCTGACTTCCAAAGATGACGAGATCGACGAAGTGCTCGGTCTTCGAATGGGGGCCGACGATTATGTGAAAAAGCCGTTCTCTCAGCGTTTGCTGGTAGAACGCATCCGCGCGCTACTGCGCCGCCAGGAAGTGATTTCCGGTGATGCAGAAGGTGGCGAGGTAGATCAGGCGCAGGTCATGACCCGCGGTGAGCTTCGCATGGACCCGCTACGTCACTCAGTAACTTGGAAAGGTCGCGACGTGTCGTTGACTGTCACTGAGTTCCTGCTTCTTCAGGCTCTTGCTCAGCGTCCAGGCTTCGTCAAAAGCCGCGACCAACTGATGGATGTTGCTTACGACGATCAGGTCTATGTTGACGACCGTACGATCGACAGCCACATCAAGCGCCTTCGCAAGAAGATGCGGATGGTAGATGATGAGTTTTCGGCGATCGAAACACTCTATGGGATCGGCTACCGGTACAACGAAGAGTAAATGTTCGCGTCGGGGGTGAATGTGGTGGGCGCAAAGCCAGCCAAACACGCCGACGTCGTTTTGGGTGAGGACTGGATTGGTCCTGACGCAGCGGCGGAAAGCGAGGCCCGGGCCAAGCGGGATCGGCGTGGCGTTATTGCCATGAACCGATCGCCGCTGGCGCGAAAGATCATTACATTCAATCTTTTGGCAATCCTCGTCCTCGTGGCGGGGGTTTTGTTCTTGAACCCGTTCCGCGAAAGCCTTGTTGTCCAGCGTGAACGCGGCATCGTTTTCGAAGCAGAGTTGATCTCGGGTTTCTTCGAGGCTCAACTTCCCGAAGATGTCCCAGTCAATCTGTCTGCGGGCGACGGCGTGGATGTGTCGGGAACACTCCAAGCACTGGAGATTCCGAACGCCGTCGACATTTTTGTCTACGATGCAGGCGGAAATCTGATTTCGTCTACCGTTGGGCGGGAACGGAATTTGACGACCCCACCGGCCATCGAGGGCGAAGGGCGATCGACGGTTATCACGGACACCTTAAATAGTCTTTGGCGCGGCGTCTCAGGGGTTTTCGGCAAGGAGAATGAAGGTCCCGGCGTTGAAACCAGCAACGAAGCTCTTGTCGCCGAGCTGGTTCGCGCTGCTCTCGGTGGTGGCACCGAAGTGTAGTCCAGTATGGATGACTTTGGCCAAACTGTCTTCTCGGTCGCGACGCCAATCATGCAAGGCGATACGCCGGTCGGCGCTGTCGCTATTGCCAGCGCTGCTGGCGAGATCGATCAGCTTGTTCGTTCCGAACGTGAGCAAGTCCTGCAGATGTTTGTGATCGCGATCCTTGTCTCTATCGGCCTGAGCCTCGTTTTGGCATCAACGATTGCGAACCCGCTGTCCGACCTTGCGGCTGCAGCCGAGATCGGACGCGAGAAGAATGCACGCCGCTTTAGCCCAAGTCGGGTACGGATTCCGGATCTGACCGCGCGTCCTGACGAGATTGGCCGCCTCTCCGGTGCGCTTCGCGGCATGGTTGCCGCACTTTATGACCGGATTGACGCCAACGAACAGTTTGCGGCCGACGTGGCGCACGAGATTAAGAACCCATTGGCGTCTTTGCGGTCGGCGGTGACGTCGCTCCGCGTGTCAAAGCGCGAAGATCACCGCCAGAAGCTGATGGATGTTATCGAGCACGACACGATCCGTCTTGATCGTCTGGTGAGTGACATTTCGAATGCGTCGAGGCTTGATAGTGAGCTCGTGAAGGAAGACGAGGAACCGTTCGATCTGTTGAAGATGATCGGCAATATCGGCGACTTCCTCGGAAATGAAGCGAGCGAGAAGGGTGTCGAGTTCATCACTGACGTGCCGTCCGACGCCATTATCATCGACGGTCTGGAAAGCCGCCTGGCGCAAGTGTTTGTGAACCTGATCAGCAACGCGATTTCCTTCTGCGAGGATGGCGATGCAATCCGCGTTTGGGTGAGAAAGCGCGAGAACCGCGTGCTGGTGGTGGTCGAGGATACCGGGCCGGGCATTCCAGAGCAGGCGCTGACGAAAATCTTCAACCGCTTCTACACTGAGCGTCCAGTTGATCACTTCGGCAATAACTCTGGCCTTGGCCTTGCGATTTCAAAGCAGATTGTCGAGGCGCATGGCGGTGTGATCTGGGCAGAGAACATCCGCCCGACGGATGCCGATGTAACGTCGGAGCCTTTGGGCGCTCGGTTCGTTGTGGGCCTGCCGGTTTAGCGTTTCCGATGGCCGATCGGTCGACAGATCCTGACATCATTCACGCAAGTGCCGTCGCCCTTGGGCCGACCGGATTGCTCATCATGGGAGCTTCGGGTTCGGGCAAGTCCTCGCTTGCGCTGGAGCTTATGGCGCGCGGGGCGAAGCTTGTTGCGGACGATCAGGTTGTTGTTTCTGCCAGAGATGAAGGCCTTCATATGGCCCCGCATTCCCGGCTCGCTGGTGGGATCGAGGCGCGAGGCGTGGGTATTCTCGAAGTTCCGTTCGCCCCGGCATTTGCCCGATGGGTTGTGACTTTGGACGAAGTTGAGACGGCTCGCCTTCCCAAAGCGCACCAAACTGTGATCGCCGGAATTCCTCTCCCCTTGCTGAAGAAGGTTGAGAGTCCCATGTTCCCTTCTATTCTCATTGCTCTGTTGTCAGGAGGTCGAAGCGCGCCATGACGGATGCGGCTTCAATGCATGGAAAGCGGGTTGTGCTTGTTACGGGCGCCTCTGGTGCCGGACGTTCGACGGCGATCAATGCACTTGAGGATCAGGGGTTTGAGGCAATCGATAACCTGCCCTTGTCGCTGGTCGAACGGCTTTTGATCGGGCCGTCGCGTGGAGCGCCCTTGGCGCTTGGGATCGATGTGCGCAATCGGGATTTCTCAACTGATGCGATGCTCGCGCTTTTGGATGATCTCGAGGCTAGCGACGATATCGATGCCGAGCTTCTTTACCTCGATTGTCGCAGCGATGTTTTGATCCGACGCTATTCGGAGACGCGCCGCCGTCACCCGCTTGCGCCGTCGGAGTCGCCGGATATCGGGATCGCCCGCGAGATGGAGCTCTTGGTGCCGGTGCGGGCGCGGGCCGATCGCCTGATCGATACCTCCGAGTTGACGGTGCATGATCTTAAGGCAGAGTTGAGCAAGCTATATGCAACAGAGGCGTCGTCCAGAATGGCGATTTCTGTTGAAAGCTTTTCCTTCAAGCGTGGGTTGCCGCGTGGTGCCGACATGATCCTGGACGTCCGCTTTCTGGCCAACCCACATTGGGAGGAAGCGCTTCGGGCATTGGACGGGCGTAGCGCGGCAGTTCAGGAATTTGTTTCGGCCGACCCGCGTTTCGCGGCCTTCTTCAAAAAGGTCGTAGATTTGACGGTTTCGTTGCTTCCGGCGTTTCAGGAGGAGGGAAAGACGTCTCTGACATTGGCGTTCGGGTGTACCGGTGGGCAACACAGATCGGTTGCCCTTGCGGAAAAAGCTGCGATTGCCCTTGCAGAGTCAGGTTGGCAGGTGTCAACTCGTCACCGGGAGCTCGAACGTCGTGGCCTGACAGGGTCTGCGGCGAAGACAGGGAAAAACACGTGATCGGGATTGTTATCGTCGCACATGGTGGGCTGGCGCAGGAATACCTGTCAGCCGTCGAGCATGTGGTCGGCAAACAGTCTGGCGTGCGTGCCATTGCGATTGGCCCCGAGGATGACCGCGCCAAGAAACAGACCGAAATTTGCGCAGCTGCCGACAGCGTCGACGTAGGCGACGGTGTGGTCATGGTGACCGACATGTTCGGCGGATCTCCATCCAATTTATCCTTGAAGGCCTGCTCGCCGAGTGATCGTAAGATCATCTATGGGGCGAACTTGCCGATGCTGATTAAGCTTGCGAAGTCGCGCCATAAAACAATTGCGGCGGCGACCGATGCGGCGCTCAAAGCGGGCCGTAAGTACATTGACGCCTTTGATGGATAGGATGTGAAAGATGTCCGAGACGTCGAAAACTCTGACGATCATGAATGAAAAGGGGCTGCACGCGCGCGCGTCAGCAAAACTTGCTGAATTGGTCGAGGACTATGATGCTGATGCGGAGGTTTCGAAGGACGGGCTGACAGCATCGGGAGACTCCATCATGGGGCTTTTGATGTTGGCCGCGTCACGAGGCACGACGATCGATGTCGTCACAAGCGGGCCGCAGGCGGCCGAGCTTCTCGATGCGATTGAAGCATTGGTTGCAGACATGTTCGGTGAAGGCGGCTGATACCAGCTTGAATAGTGTAACGCTCGCTAAAGAAAAGCTGCGTGCCCTGAATTTTACTGTAAAGATTGCTTTCAGTAACAGGCAGGGCGAATGAGTCTTCGTAGACTTCGAACATTGGTGGCAATTGCGGAAACAGACACGTTCAGTGCCGCGGCCGATGTTGTGCACATTACGCATGCCGCGGTCAGTCAACAGATGCAGGCTCTGGAAGACGAGCTTGGCGTCAAGTTGTTCGACCGCGATACACGGACACCAAAGCTAACTCCGGCTGGGCGGCAGATCGTGGCCAAGGCGCAAAAGCTGATCTCTGACTACGACAATCTGGTGCCGTCCGTATTGAACGATGATGGTTTGCACGGGGTCATCAAGCTCGGTGTGTTGCGTACGACGCTCACGGGGTTGGTGCCTCAAGCGATGGCGGCGCTGAAGCAGAAGTATCCGGAAATCGGGCTTCATCTTAGGCCCGGCCTGACGGGGACTTTGCTGGCAGAAGTTGAGCGGAACAATCTGGATGCCGCGATCACGACCAAGCCTCATCTCTTGCCTGCAGGTGTTGTGTTTCGAGAGCTTGCGGTTGAACCAATGCACCTCATCGCGGCTATCGAAGAAACATCTGACGATCCAATCGCGCTGTTGAAGACGCGACCGTTCATTCGTTTTGATCGCACGGCAGTCGTGGGTGCTTTGATCGAAAACTGGATCCTGTCAAAGCGCATTCAGGTGAACGAGATGATGGAGTTGGACAGCCCCGAGGCCATCGCAAGCATGGTCCACGCCAATCTGGGTGTTTCCATCGTGCCCGACCTTGTGGTGACACCTCCGGAGGCGATCCCAGTCAAGCGATTGAGCCTTGGACCCGACGCTCCAGAAAGGACGCTTGGGCTTGTGCACCGAGAGGATCAGTTGAAGACACGTGCTCTTGACGAGTTATTCGAAGCTCTTTCGGGCGTTGTGCGCTCTGCGGGCGAGGGTCGGTGATGAGCGCGGACGCTGTCCTGTATCTTGTATTGGGTGCTTTCGTCGGCGGCTTTGTAAACGGGCTGGCCGGGACGGGTACGGCTTTGTTCGCACTTGGGTTTTATCTGGTCGTTCTCGAGCCGATCCAAGCCGTGGCGATCGTTTCGTTTATGTCGGTTCTTGTCGGGCTGCAGGGTCTTTGGATCGTCCGTAAGGAGATGGCGGCCCGACCCAAGCGCACGCTGCGATTTGTGATCCCGGGGCTTTTTGGTGTGCCGCTTGGCCTTGCTTTGTTGGATGTGGTGGATACGACAACGCTGCGCGTCGCGGTCGCTTCGTTCCTGATCGTCTACGGTATTTACTTTGGACTGCGGGCGTCATTGCCTGCGTTCTCAAAACGCACGCCGTGGATTGATAGCGGTGTCGGCTTCGTCGGCGGTATTCTTGGCGGTACAGCTGCAGTGTCCGGTGCTATACCGCAGATGTGGTTGTCGATCCGACCATGGCCCAAGGCCGAGACCCGCGCGGTTTTGCAGCCCTTCAACGGGGCGATCCTGAGCACCACGATCCTCCTGTTGTTTCTTCAAGGCGCTTACAACAGCACGGTCCTGCAGGCGATGTTGATCACTATTCCTGTCGGTTTGGTTGCCGCACAGGTTGGGATTTTCGTGTTCAAACGATTGAGCGACACGGGCTTCCGGCGGCTCTTGATCTTCTTGTCGTGCCTGATGGGTGTCGGCGTGATCGTAAGTGAGGTTTTCTAGACAACCTCGTCTGACCGATCATCCGTTTCGCCGTAGCGCTTGAGAATTGCGGGCCTCGTTCCCTCATAAACGCGCTCGACGTTTTCGGCGATCTTCGCATTTTCCCGCTCGAACAGGCAG
>CAYPVG010000340.1:0-17382 GCA_964414085.1 uncultured Boseongicola sp.
GGACGCATATGGGTCATTTCCGAGCTGATCGGGTTCGCAACTCGAGACGCATCTTCACCAGTGCCAAAAAGCGCCGCGGATTCCTGATCTATGAAGCTGTAAGTGACGCATTCGTTGTAGCCCAGCGCTGCTGTCGTCCGCCGAGCCACCTGCTCGCGCTTTTGCAAAGGTGTCAGAATTGGCTTTGGAACACCCGCGTTCATGCGGGGCATTGGCTTCGGTTCCAGCTTGGTCAGTGACTCAATTCGAGCAACCTCTTCAACTAGATCAGCCTCGCCTTGCACGTCCCGGCGCCAGCTCGGTGGCGTCGCCATGTCACCATCTAAAGTGAACCCGAGCTTCTCGAGCGTGGCCCGCTGTGTTTCGGCGGGAATGTCCATGCCAACCAAAGAAGAACAGCGATCCGTATCCAATTTGTAGGACCGTGTTTCGTCGGGCACCGCGCCTGCCGTCACCACCTCAGATGCTTCGCCTCCGCAAATGTCGAGGATCATCTGGGTCGCGAGCTCCAGCCCGGGCAACGTGAACTCAGGGTCCACGCCGCGTTCGAACCGATACTTCGCATCTGAGTTGATCTTCAAAGCGCGCGCCGTATTGGCAATAGTAATCGGATCCCAATAAGCGCTTTCAAGGAACACATTGACCGTGTCCTCCGACACGCCAGATTCCTCGCCACCCATGACACCCGCGATACTTTCCGCCGTTCGATCGTCGGAAATGATCATCATCCCCGGCTGGAACGTGTATGTCTTCTCATCCAGTGCGAGCAGCTCCTCGCCACCCTTCGCGCGATGCACCCTGAGATTGCCCAGAACTTTGTCCGCGTCGAACACGTGGAGCGGACGGTTCCGATCGAAGGTGAAGAAGTTTGTGATATCGACCAGAGCCGAAATAGGCCGCAAACCGATGGCCTTCAGACGCGCCTGAAGCCAAGCCGGAGACGCCCCGTTCTTGACACCTTTAATCAATCGACCCGTGAAATACGGAGCGCCATCGAGCGTATCATCATCAATCGAAACGCTGATCGGGCTCGGGAAGCTGCCCTGAACAGGTGCAATCGGGCGCTCAATCTTCGTGCCCAAACCACGCGCCGCTAGATCACGTGCAACACCTTCAACGCCCAGCGCATCCTGTCGGTTCGGTGTGATCGCGATCTCGATCATCGGATCGATCTTGCCCGGATCATTGGCCGCCAGCCAATCCACGAACTTGTCGCCTACATCGCCCGATGGCAGTTCAATGATGCCATCATGCTCGTCGCTCAGCTCCAACTCGCGCTCGGACGCCATCATGCCATGGCTTTCAACGCCACGAATTTTACCGACAGACAGCGTGACGTCGATGCCCGGCACATAGTCACCCGGCTTGCAGATCACGACAGTGATTCCTTCGCGCGCATTCGGCGCACCACAGATGATCTGCTTCACACCTTCGTCCGTGTCGACTTCGCAAACCCGCAGCCGGTCCGCGTCGGGGTGCTTTTCGGCCTTCAGAACCTTACCAAGGGTGAAAGAGCCAATCCGGTCGCCTGGATTCACGACCTCTTCCACCTCAAGACCAAGGTCCGTAAGAGTCTCGGCGATTTCGTCTACCGAAGCGTCCGTGTCGAGATGCTCTTTGAGCCAGGATAATGTGAACTTCATATTTCACAGCCCCCCATGCAGCGTTGGCACACTCAAGGGAGTGAAGCCGTAGTGTTTCAGCCAGCGCAGATCGCTGTCGAAGAAAGCCCGCAAGTCAGGGATGCCGTACTTCAGCATCGCCATCCGGTCGATGCCCATGCCAAAGGCGAAGCCTTGCCACTGGCTTGGGTCAATACCGCCAGCCTCAAGCACCTTCGGGTGCACCATGCCGGAGCCCAAAACTTCAAGCCAACCGTCGCCTTCGCCCACCTTCACTGTGCCGCCTTCCCAGGAGCACTGGATATCTACCTCAGCCGATGGTTCAGTGAACGGGAAGTGCGAGGCGCGGAACCGCGTTTTCACCGAGGTGCCGAAGAACGCCGAGAAGAATTCCTCGAGCACCCATTTCAGGTTGGCCATTGAGATGTCTTTGTCGATGGCGAGGCCTTCGACCTGGTGGAACATTGGCGTGTGGGTTTGGTCGTAATCCGCGCGATAGACTCGGCCTGGGCAGATGATCCGCATTGGCGCGCCTTGATCCTGCATTGAACGGATCTGAACTGGAGACGTGTGGGTTCGCAGCACATGCGGAGGGCGATTGTCGCCGTCGGCGCGGTGCATGTAGAACGTGTCCATCTCGGTCCGTGCCGGGTGATGGCCCGGGATGTTTAGTGCGTCGAAGTTATACCAGTCCGTCTCGATCTGCGGGCCTTCGGCCACTGCGAACCCCATATCAGCGAGGATGGCGGTGACCTCTTCTGTCACTTGGCTGACCGGGTGGATGGTGCCAGTCGGACGACCACGCGGAGGCAGTGTCACATCCAGCCATTCTTCCTGTAGCCGCGCATCCAAGGCAGCATCAGCCAACGCAACCTTTTTTGCTGCGAGCGCCGAGTTGATCTCGTCCTTCAGCGCATTCAGGGCAGGCCCGGCGACCTGACGCTCTTCAGGCGTCATCTTGCCGAGCTCGCGCATCTTAAGAGACACTTCGCCCTTCTTGCCTACGGCCTGCAAACGCAGATCTTCAAGCGACGCCTCATCCGACGCCCCAGCAATCGCTTCCAGGTATTTCTGCCTCAGATCGTCCATCCGGACCCCCTTGGTTTGTTCGTCGCCCTGCTAGCCAGCGGAGCCGTGAAAGACAAGAAGCCGCGAGACCTAAAAAGGTCCGCGGCTTCTTTAAACTTGATCCCCTGCGGGAGTTGTTACGCGAGCGCGGCCTTCGCCTTATCGACGATGGCTCCAAAAGCTTCCGGCTCGTGCACAGCGAGATCGGCGAGGACCTTGCGGTCCACTTCGATACCAGCCAGCGACAGGCCGTTGATGAAACGCGAATATGTCAGCGCTTCGTCATGGCTGCGTACTGCAGCGTTGATCCGCTGAATCCACAGAGCGCGGAAGTTGCGCTTGCGTGCTTTGCGGTCACGTGTGGCGTACTGGTTGGCTTTGTCGACAGCCTGGCGGGCAACTTTGAAGGTGTTCTTCCGGCGGCCGTAGTATCCTTTAGCGGCGTCGGTGACTTTCTTGTGGCGGGCGTGGGTGGTGGTTCCACCTTTAACTCTGGACATGTTTCAAGCTCCTCAGCGCGCGTATGGCATGTAAGATTTGACCAACTTCTGATCTGGCTCGCTCAGGACCGTCTGGCCGCGTGCGTTGCGCAGGAATTTGTTGGACCGCTTGATCATGCCGTGGCGTTTGCCGGCTTGACCGCCTACGACCTTTCCGGTCGCAGTCACTTTAAAGCGCTTCTTAGCGCTCGACTTTGTCTTCATCTTAGGCATTTCCATCTCCTCTTTCGGACGGTTCATAGACGCCCACGGCATGCCATTCTGGCCGGGTCGCCCGTCGAAGTGCGCCAGATAGACGCGAAACGGCTGTCTGGCAAGGGAAAATCGGCAATTTTGCGCAGATTCTATTAGTCTGGGTCAGCCGGCAGGATCAAACGCTCATCACAAGGCGCGACCCGGAGGATATTCGTTGTCCCCGATTGGCCAAATGGAACACCTGCTGTCACCACCAATTGATCGGTCGGTTCGGCAAATCCTTCGGTGCGAGCCGCGCGGGCTGCGTTCAGAACAGCTGTCTTAAAGCGGTCAAGCTCAGAGGTTTTGACGCAGTGCAATCCCCACGTCAGAGCCATGCGTCTCGCTGTGTCCATCAAGGAAGTCATAGCAATGATCGGAACAGATGGACGCTCACGAGCAACAAGTGACGCAGTTTTGCCGGATTGGGAGAAACAGCAGATCACCTTGATATCTGCAGTTTCCGCAATTTCGCGTGCAGCAGATACGATGCCGTCCGCGACAGACTGTTTGGGTCCACCTCGACTTGCGGCAATGACATCGCGATACGTTGGATCGCTTTCAACCTCTAATGCAACGGCGTTCATTGTCTGAACAGCTTCGATTGGGAAATCACCCGCCGCGCTCTCTGCAGAAAGCATCACTGCATCAGTGCCTTCATAAATCGCAGCCGCGACATCCGAAACTTCTGCGCGTGTCGGCATGGGGCTTTCGATCATCGACTCAAGCATTTGCGTGGCAACAATGACTGGCTTCGCCGCCAAACGGCACTTTCGGATCAGTCTCTTTTGAATGGGTGGAACGTTCTGGACCGGCAGTTCAACTCCAAGATCGCCGCGAGCCACCATGATCCCGTCGGAAACTGCCAGAATATCTTCAAAGGCATCAACCGCGGCAGGCTTCTCGATCTTTGACAGTACCGCCGCCCGTCCTTGCGCGAGTTCTCTCGCCTCCGCTACGTCCGTTGGACGCTGAACAAAACTGAGTGCCAGCCAATCGACGCCCAGGCGGCACACGAATTCAAGATCCTTACGGTCTTTTTCGGACAATGCGGCGAGTGGAAGTACGACATCTGGAACGTTGACGCCTTTACGGTTTGAAATGACGCCACCTACCGTTACCGAACAGTCGGCGAAGTCATCGCCGCATGATTCAACTTTCAGACGAATCTTGCCGTCGTTCACTAGAAGCGTTGCGCCCGGCTCTAAAGCCTCGAAAATCTCTTTGTGTGGGAGCTGCACGCGCGTGTTGTCGCCTGGGGCATCGCTCAGATCGAGACGGAAGGCCTGACCAACCACCAAGTCTTCTCCATCGTCATTGGCAAACACACCAACGCGAAGTTTTGGTCCCTGAAGGTCAGCCAGGATGCCAATTGGTCGCCCTGTTTCCTTTTCAACCTCACGAATAATGCGGTGCCGCTCGCCGATCTCCGAATGTTCGCCATGGCTCATGTTCAACCGAAATACGTCTGCACCCGCATCAAAAAGCGCGCGTATTGTCTCCTTATCGCTGGAAGCAGGACCAAGGGTGGCAACGATCTTTACATTGCGCTGACGTCTCATGCGCGGGACTCCTCATGCGGATAAGCGGCGTTTGACGGCTTATTGCCGCAAATGTTAGCGCGTGACAACTGGCGCTTTTGAACGCAGCCCGATAGAGACATCGCATGCAGAGAGAGAGCCACAGTTTAGAGTGGGAACCCTTCCACATCTTTGGAGCCGAGCGTGCGAGCCGATGGCTTGTGATTTGCGATCACGCGACCAATCGCGTTCCGGACTGGGTGAATTCGGGCGATCTTGGGATTGCGGCCGAAGATATGGCACGCCACATCGCGTTTGATGTCGGCGCAGCGGGTGTTGCCATCCGACTGGCCGAGCGACTTGGTGCGCCTGCCATTCTGTCGAATTTCTCACGTCTGGTCATCGATCCCAATCGTGGCGAAGACGACCCGACATTGGTAATGCAACTTTATGACGGGACGCTTATTCCGGCCAACAAAGGCATCACGGATGACCTCATTTTTGAACGTCTTAATAGGTGCTATAGACCCTACCATCACGAAGTCGCCTCCTACGCCGCACGACGCGATGACACCGTCATAGTTTCGATGCATTCCTTCACAGCACAGTTTCGAGGCAGACCGCACCGCCCATGGCACTGCGGTCTGTTGTACGCTGATGATACGCGTCTATCGTTGCCCTTGATCGAACTTCTACAAAATATCCCGGGGCTCGTTGTAGGTGCGAACAAGCCTTATTCGGGACATCTCGAAGGGGACACGATTTTCCGGCACGCTCTTCAAATACGCCGCCAGAATACCTTGATTGAGATCCGTAATGACCTGATCGAGACAGATACCGGGCAGGTCGAATGGGCGAACAGATTTGCGGAATTACTACCCCGCGCACTCGAAATGGCAGAACAGGAAGAGGCCGTAAGATGAGTATTGACGAAAAGACACAGATCGAGCTCGAGGCAGCAGCGTTTCGCCGTCTCCAGCACCATTTGATGACAGAACGCACCGACGTCCAAAACATTGACCTCATGAATCTTGCAGGTTTCTGTCGAAACTGTCTTTCACGTTGGTATCAAGAAGCTGCCGCTGAACGGGGCATAGAAATCTCAAAAGACGTAGCCCGCGAGACATTCTATGGGATGCCCTACAACGATTGGCGTGATCAATTTCAGACCGAAGCCACTGCCGACCAGAAAAGTGCCTTCAACACGGCTTTTGCAGAGAACGTGCTGGGTAAGAAAGACTGATCGAAGACACTGTTAACGCGCAGCTGCCCGGGCTCCTTCGGAATTCAAATGAGGCCACCAAGTGGAAAGCACCTCCGAAAGTAACGCGGGCTTTCCGAACAGATATCCTTGAAATCGATCGCATCCCATCGCTGTGAGTAGATCGGCTTGTTCCTGGGTCTCGACGCCTTCAGCGGTGACTTTGATGTCCATGGCGTGCCCCATGTCTATGATCGAACGCACGATTGTGGCCGACCGCTTTGAATTGCATATGTGGGTGATCAACCGGCGGTCAATTTTCAACCGATCCGGTGCAATCAGATCCAGTCCTATTATGGACGCGTGGCCACTGCCAAAGTCGTCCAATTCGATCGACACGCCCGCGTCTCGTAACGCATCCAATTGAAGCGCGGTAGCGTGATCAGCGTCGTCCAGAAGGATCGACTCGAGTAGCTCGAATGCCACCAACCCTGGATACGCCGCTACTCGTTGTGCAGCATCAAGAATGCCAGGGGATACAAGACGCTTGTGCGAGACGTTGAAAGATAGCGAAGGCGATTCTCTTGTCAGGAACGCTCGTATGCATTCCTCGAAAGCTTTCTCGAAGATAACCCGATCAAGTTTATCAACGACCTCGAGATGCTCTGCAATCGGCATAAACTGATCTGGTCCAACATAGCCCTTTTGGGGGTGTTTCCATCTTGCGAGCACTTCCAGACCGACTGGTGCGCCTGACTCTGCATCAATTTGCACTTGATAGAATGGCACGATTTCCGATGCTTCCAGTCCTCGAAGAAAATCGTCTGACATCGACTTAGTACGAACCATTTCAAGATAGTCTTCGGCATCGAACCGACGCACGCACCCACGCCCCAAGGACTTTGCTTTGTAAAGCGCGATGTCCGAATCTGTGAGCAGGTCCTCTTCGCGCGAGACATCCGTCGACGCAATGCCGACGCTTGTGCCAATTCGAAATTCATGGCCATCGATCAGCAAAGGTTTCGTGAAGGCTTGGACAATACCGTCAGCCAACCGAGCTGGCTGTTCGGCGAAATCCTCCGCACAATGACAAACTACGACAAACTCGTCTCCACCGACCCGGACTAGTACATCGTCATCAGACATGAGCGACTTGAGTTTGTAAGCAACCGTTTTCAACACCATGTCACCGACGGCGTGCCCGCGTGTGTCGTTGATTTGTTTGAATCTGTCCAAATCAATCTGAATGGCCGTAACCTGCCCCCCCACCTCACGCCTGGCGGCAAGCATTCGATGTAGCTCTTCGATCAGATAGCGTCGGTTGCCCAATCCCGTGAGGGCATCGTGATAAGCTTGGTGGTGCGCAATTCGATGCGCCTCTTCAAGTTGTTGGGCATAAGACTCTCTCGCGACACGTTCATTTTCAAGTTCAGTGATGTCCGTTCCAATTACGAGCGTGTCACCATCCGAAGTCCGCGACGATATTGCCTTGTGGACGCGCCCGTCCGTAAAGCGGGTAATGTCCTGCAATGGGCCGCCCTTAATGCGCTCGGTCGCGTCCCTTGCCCAGTTTTCTTCGTCGTCTATCGCATCAGCGAACAGGCCCGATCTGGCCGCAGACAGTAAGAAATCGTCCAACTGAGTGCCGGGCTCCAAGGGTTCATCTCTTCCCATAAGGCTAGGGGCGAACGCGGCATTGCTGACAACCAATCGGTAGTTCTTGTCCCAAATCGCAAACGGACCCTCGAGTCCATTGATCGCAGACAGTAGGCGATCTTGTACACGATCCATCTCCGCCAAGGCCTCGTCGCGCTCGCTCAATGCCCGCATCGCGGCAAACTCACGCGTCTTCTGCAGCGTCAGATCATGGTACACGGCGAGCGAATACCGCCCCTCGCTTCCCAAAACGACATTCAGCAGCAAGCTTATCCAGACCTTTTGGCCCTCCTTGGTTATGCAAAATGTCTCCGCGCGGATACGGCGTTCTCCGGCGTCAAACCGCGGTCGGACGGTCTTCACAAAATCATCGTAGTAGTCTGGATGATGAATGATACGCACTCTCTCGCCGACCACATCTTCAGCCGAGTACCCAAACAATTTTGTGTAGGCATCATTCACCCACACAACCCGCGCTTCGTCTTCGTCCAGCCCACGGTGTGCAACCGCAATTGCGTCGCCCGAGAGCGACGCAAAAGACGCAATAATTTTGTTAAGCTCATCCAAATCAGAGACGCCCTCGCCTATGCAAGGGCATCCCTAAGTCTTGAGTTTTAATGGATTCCTAAGCCTGATCGCTGCAAAAAGGTTGCATTCTAAGCAATCTAGATTGCTGTCTTGCGGCTCTCGTCCAAGTAAATCTCGCGAAGGCGAGCAGCCACAGGTCCAGGCTCTCCGCCACTCAGCGCCGCTCCGTCAATTTCAACCACCGGCATAACAAATGTCGACGCGGATGTGATGAATGCCTCATCAGCCGCTTGCGCTTCCTCGATTGTAAATGCCCGTTCTTCAACAATCATCTGAGCTTCTTTGGCGAACCGCAGAACTGCCGCGCGCGTTATGCCGTGCAGGATATCGTTCGACAGATGTCGAGTGATGATCTTGCCATCTTTCACGATATAGGCGTTGTTTGATGTCCCCTCGGTCACCTGACCATCTTCCACCATCCACGCATCGTCACATCCAGCGGCTTTCGCCATCATCTTACCCATTGATGGGTAAAGCAGCTGGACGGTTTTGATATCCCGGCGCGCCCAACGCTGATCTTCGATGGAAATAACCTTCATGCCGACTTTCGCCGCCGGGCTATCAGCAATGGACTTAGATTGCGTGAACAGCACAAGCGTCGATGGAACTTTGGAGGCATCCGGAAACGCAAAATCACGGTCGGCGTCAGCGCCACGCGTGACCTGAAGGTAGATCATGCCTTCAGTTAAGTCGTTCTTTTCCATTAGTGTGCGATGGATCGTCAAGAGCTCGTCCATCGTGACTGGCGCAGCCATATCAAGCTCTGAAAGTGACCGCTCCAGGCGCCGCGCATGCCCATCAAAATCGAGCAATTTGCCCTCGAGTACGCTGGTCACCTCATAGACGCCGTCCGCAAACAAAAAACCACGGTCGAAAACCGATACCTTGGCGTCTTCTTCAGAAACGTAGTCACCGTTGACGTAGACGATGCGGCTCATGTGCTGTGTCCTCTTAATCAGTTGGTTTGTCGCTAGCGCCACCCGCGCAAGGTGACAAGTCTCAGTTTGGAATCTTCGAACAACAGAAGTCGAAATTTATCAGGTTCCGTCGCTGCTGGTTTATCCCCACAGTTCCGCCGACGGTGCGTGCACTCCGTCAGCGTCGAACTTCAACGGCGGCTCACGATCTTCTGCGAGCAACAACGGCCCATCTAGATCAACAACCAAGGCATCTTCGACCAATAGCATTGCCGGAGCCATCGCCAGCGATGTTCCGACCATACATCCAATCATGATGCCATAGCCTTCTTGTTGCGCCGCAGATTTCAATGCCAACGCCTCTGTAAGGCCACCCGTCTTATCAAGTTTGATGTTTACGATGTCGTATTTCCCCTTGAGGCCGGGCAAGGACGCACGGTCATGACAGCTCTCGTCTGCGCATACCGGAAGCGGTCGCTTGATTTCGGCCAACATATCGTCTGAACCAGCTGGCAAAGGCTGCTCGACAAGCAAAACACCTAATCTCACAAGATGGGGCGCCAGATCTGAATATACGTCCGCGCTCCAACCTTCATTGGCGTCGACAATGATATCAGTCTTCGGAGCACCGCGGCGTACGGCCTCCAATCGCGCCATATCATCAGGCGTACCAAGCTTGATCTTCAAGAGCGGTCGATGGGCGTGTCGGCGTGCGGCTGCCTCCATGTTTTCAGGCGTATCAAGCGACAGCGTAAAGGCCGTTACCACGGGACTGGGTGACGCTTGACCAGCGATATCCCAAGCCCGCCGCCCTTCTTTTTTCGCGGCCAGGTCCCAAAGTGCGCAATCAACAGCATTTCTTGCGGCGCCCGCAGGTAGAGCGTTCTGAAGATCAAGGCGCGATATGTCCTGAGGCAGCGCTGCGATCTGTGCCGCGACGCTCTCCATTGTCTCGTCGTAACGTGCGTAGGGTACGCACTCTCCCCGTCCAATGCGCTCAGCCTCTCGCACGTTGACGGTCAGAACGTTGGCCTCGGTACGTGACCCTCTCGAGATAGTGAATGCCTCTGCGAGTCGGAAAGATTCGTGGGCAACAGACAGGGTGCGCAAAACTGGAGGTTCCTTTTCTCGGCTCTGTCGGTCTGACGGGGATCATGCCCCGTTCAGTCCATATGTTCAGCAAGCCTTGGTGAGATTAGATTGCCGCGAGCGCGTCAACAAGACGGCTTGCTCCATGCCGATACGGGTCAACCGTGGGCAGGCCCATGCGATCCTCAATCTCCTTGCACAGAGCCGTCGCTTCTTCGTCGGAAAGGGCCTTGGTGTTGACCGAAATGCCAGCCACGACGCAGTTAGGATTTGCAATTCGCGCAAGCGGTAATGCCATGTCGCGCAGTTCTTCCAGCTTCGGCAGGCCGTAGTCCGGCAGTCCGCGCATATGGGTCCGTGTCGGTTCGTGAGCGAGAATTAGTGCGTCCGGCTGACCGCCATGGATAAGCGCCATTGTCACGCCAGAATATGAAACGTGCCAAAGGCTGCCCTGTCCTTCGATGTGAGCCCAGTGATCAGCGTCGTTCTCGGGGGTGAGCCACTCAACCGCACCTGCCATAAAATCAGCAACCACAGCATCAAGCGGCACGCCTTTGCCGGTAATCAAAATGCCGGTCTGACCTGTCGGACGGAACGTCGACTTCATGCCCCGTTTCTGCATTTCGGCATCAACGGCAAGGCCCGTGTACATCTTCCCAACCGAGCAATCTGTGCCAATCGCCAAGCACCGCTTCCCGGAGCGTTTCTTACCGTTGGCAATGGGGTAAGCGACTGTTGGGATACGTACATCGTGGAGGGTCGCTCCAGTCCGTGCTGAGGTCGCCTTGAGCACGTTCTCGTCGCGCAGCAGATTGTGCAGGCCGCTGGCAACATCGAAACCGATCTCCATGGCTTCAGCCAGAACTTCAATCCAAGCGTCCGAAATAACGCCGCCTCGGTTGGCCACGCCCACAACAAGCGTGCGCGCACCTGCATCGTAGGCTTCTTGAAGCGACATATCGGGAGCGCCCACATCGGCGTTGCAGCCATCCATGCGGAACTGGCCGACAACGCTGTCCGGGTTCCAGTCCTTGATGCCTTGCGCGACTTTGGCGGCGAGGTTGTCGTGGGCGTCGCCTAGGAAGAGAAGATATGGTGTGCGAATCATGATGGGTCCCCCGTGAATTCGCGGCAGAATGTACGGCCGATCATAGAATGTGTTTGCAATCTTCCCGCCATTTATCCCGATATGACGAATTTTCTTCGTCATACTCACATTTCATCGAAGATTCTTGCGCCATTTAGCGAATGGCGAATTTTTCTGCACCTGCAAAACAGCGCTTGAACGAATTTGCGCAACAATATATCAGATCGAAAAACCTAAACGAAAGAAAGTTACCCGTATGTCATTCCGCATCCAGCCAGCGGCACCGGCGCGTCCGAACAGATGTCAGCTCTTTGGCCCGGGATCGCGTCCCGCGATCTTCGAAAAGATGGCGGCATCGGATGCGGACGTGATTAACCTCGATCTGGAGGACTCGGTTGCTCCGAATGACAAGGCAGAAGCCCGCAAGAATATCATCGCGGCAACACATGATGTCGATTGGGGGAACAAGTACCTGACGGTACGGATCAACGGGCTCGACACACCCTATTGGTACCGCGACGTTGTCGACCTGTTGGAAAACGCGTCGGACCGACTGGACCAGATCATGATTCCAAAGGTTGGTTGCGCGGCAGACGTGTACGCTGTGGACGCCCTCGTCACTGCAATTGAAGCCGCAAAAGGACGCAAGAAACCGATCAGCCTCGAGGTCATTATCGAGACGGCCGCGGGCATTGCGCACGTGGAAGAGATCGCCGCAAGTTCCCAACGTTTACAGGCGATGAGCCTTGGCGCAGCGGACTTTGCCGCGTCGATGGGAATGCAAACAACCGGTATCGGCGGCACGCAAGAAAACTACTATATGCACCGCGACGGCGAAAAGTACTGGTCGGACCCCTGGCACTGGGCGCAGACGGCGATCGTGGCGGCGTGCCGCACACACGGCGTGCTGCCGGTTGATGGACCCTTCGGCGACTTCTCGGACGACGAAGGCTTCCGCGCGCAAGCCAAGAGGTCAGCAACGCTCGGCATGGTCGGCAAGTGGGCCATTCACCCCAAACAGGTCGCGCTGGCGAACGAGGTTTTCACCCCTTCAGACGAGGCTGTCACCGAGGCGCGTGAGATCCTCGCTGCGATGGAAGAAGCCCAGGCGACAGGAGCCGGCGCTGCTGTTTACAAAGGCCGGTTGGTGGACATAGCGTCAGTACGCCAAGCCGAGGTTATCGTTCGCCAAGCCGAGATGATCGCAGCAGGCTAACCCGAAATTAAGAAACCGCCCGAATCCGGGCGGTTTCGCGTTTGCAGCATCCATTTGGCGTCGCATCTGCATCGCGTCGGTATTACGTCGGTATTACGTCGGTGCGACCGATCGCACCTATTTCCAAATCGTTAATGGAAACGCTTATCTGTCCCGCTCTGGCTCCGGTTCGCCACGGTCGATGAGACTTTCGATTTCGGCCATTACGCTGTCTGGTAGAGGGCCATGATCGATGGCTCCGGCGGTGTCGCAGATTTGCTCGGGCGTCCGCGCTCCCGGGACCGGGAAGTTCTTTTCGGACTTGGCCCAAAGCCAACCCAATGCGCCTTGCGTCAAAGTGCGGCCGCCGGTCTGAAGCAGTTCACGTACAGCATCCAACATACTGAGGAACTCGGCGCTCGGACGGCCATCTTCAAAGTAGGCCAGCCATGTCTGACCGCTGGCACGCACATCACCTTCCGGCAGCTTGGTTGCGGTATCAAATTTGCCCGTGAGCAGCCCCATCGCAAGCGGAGACCGAATGAAGGCGACAAGGTCGCGCTCGGCTATCGCCGACTGGATACGAACCGGATCGAAAAAGACATTCATCGCGTGTTCGCAGGCCCCAAAACCGGTGCGCCCGTCCAAGGAAATAAGGTTATCGGTGTAGTCCGTGCTCCACCCAAATGTTCCGATTTTTCCGGCGTCATGCGCCTTTGCGACCTCGTCGAACATGGGCAGAGCCTCAGCAACGTCCAGGCTGTTCAGATGTAAAAGCAGAACATCAATTCTGTCGCGCCTTAATCGGCACAGGCTCGACTCGATCGCCGGAAGAACGCTTGCCGGATCGGTATTCTGGCCGGTGATGCGTCGAGCACCCTCTTCTATGTCGAGACCAAACTTCGTCACGACCAAAACATCATCACGGTTGCCGAGAATTTCGCCCAACAGCTTTTCGGAGTGTCCGGCCCCATAGGCCGGCGCCGTGTCGAATAGCTTAATACCCGCATCAAGCGCTGCATCAATGGTCGCGCGGCTTTGGGCATCGTCACTTCTGGAATAGCCAATAGACATGTCGCCGCTGAACATATCGCCGCCGATCTGCCAGCAGCCCATACCGACAGGTGGAATGATGCGGTTGAGAAGTTTCATTTGGTGTCGCTCCCAATGCGTGGTCAGGAGCATACCCTACCACATCGTTTTCGCAGCGCGTTCTGGCCATTCTGCATCATATGTCGCGCCTCCGACTTGACCACCTGTCATTTCCTTCAGCATCTCGCCGGGGCTCGGCAAGCCTTGGCTTTCGTCACCAGCAACCCAGAGTCTTGAGCGCATGAGCGCACGGGCACACTGGAAATATATCTCGTCGATGGCAATCACGATCACAGACGTCGGCTGGATGCCCTTGCGATCAAAGCGGGCGCGCATATCAGGATCTGCGGTGAGCGTCGCGCGTCCGTTGATCCGCACGACATTTGTACAGCCCGGGATCATAAACATGAGAGAAACGCGCGGATCACGGACGATGTTACGCAGCGAGTCGAGACGCTGGTTGCCGCGCCAATCCGGCATGGCTAGTGTTTTTTCGTCGATCTCGGTGACGACCGGACCTTCGTCGCCGCGAGGACTACCGTCGGTGCCTTCGGGGCCGACGGTGGTAAGGACGCAAAACCTGCTGCGGTTGATCCAGCGGCGATAAACCGGGACAATTTGGGTCGCGGTTTTGCGCGTCGCAGGCGCCGTTGGTGTGCCGTAGAGCGCGTGAAGCTCTTCAAGGCTTTCGATCATGCTGTGCCTCGCGCCTCGGCAAGCAGACGGTCGGAATTGGTTTCCACGTCTTCTTCGAGCTTCGCCATGAATGGCTTGATGCCGAGGCCCGGCGGGATGGGGTCGAGGAATTCGACGACCGCGGTACCCGGTTTGCGCAGGAACCCGCGCTTGGGCCAGAAGTGGCCGATGTTCGTCGCGACCGGCACGCAGGGCTGGCCAAGCTGTTCGTAGAGGATGCCGGTGCCCGCTTTGTAAGGCTTCTTGTCGTCCGGTGCGACGCGTGTGCCTTGCGGGTAGATCACCAGTTGGCCGGGGTCGGCGCGGCCTTTCTCCACGTCGGCTTTCATCTTCTTGACGGCTTGGCCCCGCTTGCCGCGATCGACCGGGATGCAGCCGACGCGGAGTGAGTACCAACCGAGCAGAGGCGCATAGATCAGCTCTCGTTTCATGATGAACTTGCCGCGCGGGATTGCTCCGTAGATAACGATGATGTCGAAGAAGCTTTGATGTTTAGCGGCGATCATCACTTCGTCGGTTGGCGGCGTGCCGCGGACGTCGACCTTGAGGTTCAGCATCCACGACGCGCACCAGATGATGAAGTGGCACCAGGTTTGTGTTGCTCTGACGGCGTATCTTGCGTGGTAAATCGAAGCAGGCGCGTAGGCCACCGCGAAGACCAGCATGGACAGGTACATGGTGGCGTTGAAGATCAGGGAGCGGATCAGTTGCATTGTTTATCCGGCCTCCTTCAGGCGGCGGGCGGCGGCTGCGCGTGTGGCGACGAAGGCAAGCGCGGCGGCGATGAGCGGGACGAGGATGGGCCAGAGCCATTCGGCACCCTTAAATCCGACGCTGCTGGCGAGCCCCCCGCCTGCGACGGTGGGGACAAGCGCGACGGCGATCACACCAGTCACGAGGCCAAGCGCGGCACCGGAGAGCGTGCGCAGTGTGAAGCGTCGGGTGAAAGCACGGGTGATATAGCTGTCTTCCGCCCCAACTAGACGCAGGACGTCGATGACCTGCCCGTTCGCTGAGATGGCTGCGGACGCTGCGAGGGCCACGGTGACGCCTGTGACGGTGGCGATCAGGATCAAAGCGACGAGCGCCAGAGATCGCAGGCCGCGTGCCGCTTCGATCATCGGTGCGCGCCAGCGGCCGTGATCGTCGTAGACAGCGCCCGGCGCTTCGGCGGCCAGTCTTTGGCGCAAGCCAATAACGTCTGGCCCTTCTCCTGTCAGCGACACGTCGATCAGGATCGGCAGGCGAAGCGTTTCGAGGGTGATGTCACTGCCGAACCAAGGCTGCAGAAGTAGGGCCTGTTCGTCGTCCGTGAGGCGGCGTGTTTCGCCGACACCGGGTGTTTGTGACAGGATCGTTTCGACAGTTTCGGCCTGCGCTTCGGCCATTTCAGCGGGCGCCGCGATACGGACCGTCGCTGTATCAGACAGCGTGGATTCCCATTGGCCCGCTTGCCGCCCGGCGGACAGTGCAAGAGCTAGTACGAAAACCGCGAGGAACGCCATGGCGGCTGCACATGCGATGGTGAGCATGGCTGTGTAGCCGGTGCGCGGCACGACCGCTTCGGCTGAACGGTCGCCTGCAAGGAGTGCGAGGAACGCGTTCAAAGTTCCGCCCCCGCGAGTTCAACCTTTCCATCGCGCAGGCGTAAAACCCGTGCTGATACTCGTGTTTTTGCCTGTCTTATCAGAGACATGTCATGAGTCGCGCAAAGGATCGTCTTGCCGAGTCGATTGAGTTCAATCAATAGCCCAAGGATCTTCAGTGACATCTCCCAATCGACATTTCCGGTAGGTTCGTCAGCCAAAATCACGTCAGGAGACAAGATGACGGCGCGAGCCAAGGCTGCACGCTGGCGCTCTCCCCCAGACAATTCAGGAGGGCGGTGATCCGAAAGAGAATTTAGCCCCACCCAGCTCATTAGATCGGCCATGTTCTTGGTGGCATCGACGGTATCACCCCCGGACACGGTGACCGGGAGAAGAACGTTCTCGGCGACGCTGAGATGGTCGATGAAGCGACAATCTTGATGTACGACGCCGATGCGACGCCTGAGCCGCGCAATGGCGTTGCGGTCCATATGCTGCGTGTCGTCGTCGAAGATCGAAACGCGGCCCTCACTTGGCGCCAACTCGCCGTAGCATAATTTGATCAGGGTGGTTTTGCCCGCCCCTGAAGGACCCGTCAGGAAATGGAAGCTGCCCGGCGCAAGATCGACCGACACGTCCCGAAAGAGCGTGCGGCCCGAATAGCTCATTGCCACATTGGCGAGCGCAATTGCGGAAGGTTCAGCCATGGTGCGATGCTTTTGCCCGAGACCGAAGTCCTGTGCAACGACGCTTTGAGTTCGCTTGAAGAAGTGGTAAGACAATGCTCAGGCTGAAACGGGGTGGATATTACAGTGCCCTGGCAGCCAACGAGGCGCGTAAGAGTAGGGGCTATCCCATGCGATTGATCTGTCCGAATTGTACGGCGCAGTACGAAGTCGATGCCAACATGATCCCGGTCGAAGGGCGGGATGTGCAGTGCTCAAATTGCGGACATACATGGTACGAGCTGCCTGAGGCCCCAAAAGCGGCGGAAGACGATCCTGTTCCGGCCATGGAGCCGGAACCGTGGGAGGCTCCGGAGCCGGACCCCGCGCCCGAACCAGAGCCGGAGCCCAAACCAGAACCGGAGTTCGAACCAGAACCGGAACCGGAGTTCGAGCCAGAACCCGAGCCAGAAGCGGAGCCGGAATTCGAGCCGGAACCGGAGCCTGAGTTCACGCCTGAAGATATTGGCGAAGACGAGGTTGCGGAAATTCGTCAGGCTTTAGCGGCGCAAGCGGCAGAGTTTGACTCGCCAGAGCCAGAGCCAGAGCCAGAGCCAGAGCCAGAGCCAGAGCCAGAGCCAGAGCCAGAGCCAGAGCCAGAGC
>CAYPVG010000341.1:0-7521 GCA_964414085.1 uncultured Boseongicola sp.
AGGCCGACTTGCGCAGGCGATCTGGGGTTGTCCCGGTCCATTCATGGAATGCGCGGAAGAAAGAGTTAGGGTCTTCGTATCCGAGCAGATAAGCGATTTCCGCATTGGTCACGGCTTTTTGGGCGAGATAGTCCCGGGCCAGCGTTTCGCGGATCGTTTTGAGTTCTTCTTGGAAACTCGTGCCTTCTGATCCGAGGCGGCGCTGCAACGTGCGAGAACTCATACCCAGACGCTTGGCTGAGACACCAACGTCTGCCTGACCAGCCGGCAACACTTCGGTCAGAACCGCGCGCAGACGCTCGGTGGTACTCGCGCCTTGGTCCATTTCATCCAACCGTGCCTGAAGGTCGCTTTCGAAGACCTGGAACAGCGCAGGGTTCGCGGAAAGAAACGGACGCCTCGCATCTGTTGCTGAGAACACAACGCGGTTGAAAGGACCTTTACGGATGTCTCGACCGAAGAATGCGGCGTAGTCCTTATGATCGGGGGGTGCGCGCATCTCGACGGCGATCGGCCGCATATCGGTTTTTGTTGCCAGCCTGGCGAGATGCACAAGAAACACTAATTCTGTTGCGATGTACTCTGGGGGGAGGAAAACGCCCGGTTCGGCGTCAAACGTTAGCTCCAATCCCGCTGCCATGTCGTGTGATTCCAGGATCAGCGGACCAACGAGTGGTTTGAACCGGCTGAGACGCTCGGTGGCGATTTTGAGGTCTGGGCTGCAGAACGCGGCCAGCAACGGTGGGCTGAAGCTTTCGGCCTCGAAGGCTTGGCCGAGGTACAGACCCGGCGTTGGGGATTCGATGGACGCCGTCATTGCATCCCAAAGCGCGGTGAAGTCGTTGGCGTTTAGGGTCGGCCGCGGTGTGTTGAGCAAACCTTCCGGCAAACCGGCGCGACGCAGAAGGTCGCTCGCCCGCAGGTCCAGCGCTGCAAGCAGCGCGGGCCAGGCAAAATCCAAAACAAATCGACGGGTCAACTGACTTGGCTCCTCATGATGCGATCGAACATACGATCCGAGACAAGACGCCGAATGCGCATGAGCATGGGACCGAGCGCGCCGCGCGCATAGCGTGTTTTGGGCTTGGTTGCGCGAACGGCTTGGATGATGGCGTCGCTGATCACAGACGGTTCAGAAAAGCGGCCTGCACTATACGCTTCTTCGGTCCCACGTTCGATGGCGGCGACAACATCGGCATAGGGGGAATTGTCGGGTCTCACAAATTTCTGGCCGAGTGCATCGGCGAAGCCTGTGTTGATGATGCCCGGTTGAATGACAACAACGTCAATCCCAAACGGTTCCAGCTCGAAGCGTAAGCAATCGGACCAACCTTCCAGCGCATGCTTCGTAGCGTGGTACCAAGCGCCCATGGGCGTGTAGATGACACCTCCCATGGATGACACGTTCATGATGAGGCCTGCGCCCTTCTCGCGCATCATTGGGATGATGAGTTGCGTCAAGCGGGCGAGGCCGAAGATGTTCACCTCGAACTGATAGCGTGCATCGTCGATGGGTGTTTCCTCGACCGAGCCGTACTGGCCGTAGCCTGCGTTGTTCAGGAGCACATCGATACCGCCGTCCGCCTTGAGCCGTTCGGCCACGGCAACAACATCGGCGTCGTTGGTGATGTCCATCTTCAGCGTGATTGCACCAGCTTCTTCCAGGTCTTTCATTTTGTCGACGCTGCGGGCAGCGGCGTAGACGGTCATGCCTTCCTTCAAAAGGCGGAATGCAGCGTCTTTACCCATGCCTGAGGATGCACCGGTGACGAGAGCGGTTTGGTATTTGCGAGCCATGTCGTTGTCTCCTTTTATCTATTGAGAGAACAGATAGAGGGCTTGATCTCTTATATCACTCGCAGATCACGCCAACAATATTGCCGAACGCGCCAAAACCTAGCGTATCGCGCCAGACTTGCGAATCTTGGACGGTGGGACTACATCCCGGTGTGAGAGGTTGGCGCGGGCAGGCGCCTTGCCAACCCGGTCAGGTCCGGAAGGAAGCAGCCGCAACGAGCCCCGCTTGGGTCGTGTTCAGCCTCTCACCCATACAAGCGATCGGAGGATTTATGGATACCCAGTTCTGCCTCCGGGCCGAGAGCGTCTGACGCCTCACCAGCCCGATGATGGTCTCGCGCGCCAAACCGGCGGGCGCTGTTCTATTGCTTGTAAGGGCACCTTATCATGACTTCTTTTGAATTGGCTGATCTTGGATGGTCGCCACACTTTGCGCGTCAGGACATTCCGGATGGCGCACATCCCCTTCGTATCACGGCGGTCCATCGTGATCGGCTTGAGGCGATCTCGATCGATGGGCCAACTTGGCTTTTGACGCCGGATGAAACCGGGCTTTACGCGCCCGGTGACTGGGTACTTGCGGATCAGGGTCGCGTCACGCGACGGCTGGAACGGCAGAGCCTTTTGAAACGCGGGTCGGCCGCGGACGAGGCACGGCCCCAATTACTGGCGGCGAATGTCGGCACTTTGGGTATCGTTTCGTCATGCAACGCCGACTTCAACATCGCACGGCTTGAGCGTTACCTGGTTCTGGCCACCGATGCCGGGTGTCTGCCTTTGATCATTCTAACCAAAGCTGATCAGACGGACTCCCCCGAGACGTATGTTCGTGACGCCGAGCGCCTATCGCCCTTGGTGACAGCGATTGCAATTGATGCCACCGATCCGTTGGAGGTCGCGAGACTGGAAGCCTGGTGTCGCAATGGCGAGACGCTCGCTCTCCTTGGATCATCCGGTGTTGGGAAAACCACGCTGAGAAATGCGTTGACCGGAGAGTCGGCAGCGACGCAAGGCATTCGCGAGGACGACGCCAAAGGTCGGCATACGACGACATCACGAGCCTTGGTTCGTACGCGGTCGGGCGGATGGTTGCTGGATACGCCGGGAATGCGGTCGCTGTCGCTGACGGACGTGTCAGGCGGGATTGAGACCATTTTCGAGGATATCGAAGCGCTCGCGGACGCCTGCCGGTTCTCCGACTGTCAACACGACACCGAGCCCGGATGCGCCGTATCTCAGGCCTTGGAAGACGGTACCCTTGACCCGGACCGATTGAAGCGGTGGCGCAAGTTGAAGTCGGAAGAACGCAGAAACTCGGAAACACTTGCGGAATCGCGGGCCCGGGACAAAGGGTTTGGCAAGATGGTGAAAGGTGCGATGGCTCAGAAACGGCGGGATCGCGGAGGTTAACCGGCGGCGCGGGCCCAAAGGATGACAGCGACGATCGCCAGTATGTGCAGAAGTGCGATAGCCAGTGGGACGAAGGACATCGTGCGCACTCCGCTGCCCTTGGGCCAATCGCGCCCGATTGCGAAAGTAGCGATAGACAGCACCCCCGCGATGCCTTGCCAACCGAGATAGGTCATGACCCGATTGGCGCCGCGGACGAAGCCATCGCCGGTGGGCTCGGTCGTGGCAAAGGCAACAAATGCATACACAAAGGCGATGAGCCAAACAGCTAGGAGGCCTGTCAGAAGGAGACGGCGGGAATCGCTCGGTGCACTCACTGTTTCGACCTCAGCCGATCGAACATAGGCTGCGCGGCCCATGTCCGCTGCGCTTCAACTTCGACAGCGCACGGGCGCGCGTCCCGCAAGCGTTCAAGTGCACGGTCGGCGTCTTCGCCGGCTTCGACCATGAGGCGCATAACCGCCATTCCCGAACGGCCGCATCCGCCAAAGCAGTGGACAAGGACCCTGCCTCCGCTTGCCAGAACATCGTGTGCAAGTTGGGAAGCTTCCGGCCAAAGGCTGTCTGTACGGTCTTCGGGTGCACCGAAATCCTGGATTGGCAAGTGCCGCCATTGGACGCCGGCAGTTGCAAGATCGGTTGAGACGTCCCCTGCCCCAACACGTTCAAGTTCTGCCTGCGTGGTCATCGTAAAAACAAGCGCCGGATCCCAGCGCAGCAAAGTTGCCAGGTCGGCCAGATAGGTCCCGGTTCGGCCCGGGATTGGTGATATCCCGAGCAATCCAGGGCCTACCTGTACTTCGCTTATCGAGAAGCTAGCCAATACCTGTCCTTACTACTTGCCCTGGATGCGCCTCGGCCCAATCCGCCAAGAAGGCCATGATATGCGGCTCTCCGGCCATTGCAATTGCCTGTTGAGGAAGCGCGACACCTTCTTTCAGGACCAACTCAAGACATACGACGTGGTCACGTTCGCGACGGTCTGGCGCGTTCTCCGACCCATGGATAATGGTCGACAGAAGCGTGCCGCCATATCCGTTCACATGGCCCAAGTCCGGCTTCAAAGACAAGAAGTAGGCGAGAACTTCCGGGAGACCTTCCCAACCTGCGATCTGGACCGGTGTCAGCCCTTCAGAATCCGCTCGGTCATACTCCGCACCGGATTGGACGAGCCTTTTCACATGATCGAGCTTGCCGGGCAGGTGAAGGATCAGTCGCACGATGTTGCGCGCGGCTTCAGGCATCTTGTCGGGATCAAGGAACGGATGATCAAGCGTTTCACCGTCCGCGATTGACGCCAATTGAGCGACTGTGCCGTGCAAGCCGTGATCCTGACCGCGCGTCTCCAGAGCCTTGGCCAACTCTGCGTTGCCGAAGATGCGAGCGTATTCGTAAGCCGTAACCCCTTCGAACTTGCGCGCTGGATCCGCTCCGGCATCTAGCAAGACCTCAATCATATCACGGGAGCACATGCGGCGAGCGGCCTGGTGAAGTGCCGGGACAACCCAAGGCTTTTCGCCGCCCACCTCTTCGTCATTGAATTCATCGGCCAAAGCACCGGCGTCGAGCAACATCTTCACAGCCGTCACATCGTTGAAGTCCATGGCCCTGAGCATCGCATTGGTGCCGCGCGGGTTTGCACCCGCGTCCAACAGCATCTTCAGACCTTTGTGGTGACCCAATTCTGTGGCGTGATAGAGAGATTCGCCATCGTTCGGGTTGGCTCCATGGTCCAGCAGCCACCGCCCGAGCACCATGTTGTTAGCGTGGCCGATCGCACCATAGAGCGCCGATAAGAGGTGATCGTCTCCGGGTGTGAAAGGAAACCCATCGTTGACGTCCGCACCAAGCGACACCAGCCGCTTGGCGATGGCGATCATGTCGCTTTCTAGCTCTGGTCGCTGATGGACATAACGCGAGAACGCGAGGTGGAGAATTGGTCGCCGCGGGCCGAACTTGCGTGTTGCCAATGCCGGGTCTTCGTCGAGCATCTCGTCAACAGCCTGGCGATCCAGCAAGGCACATTTCAAACCGAATTGTCCGTCAGCGAGATCGGGCGTGTCTTTCAAGAGTTGCTCCACGCGCCAGTTCTGACCATGGAACAATGCCATCTTGAGTGATTGCTGTTTGGCGGCACGGTCAAGCCCGATCGTCTCGGACGCCCAAACCAGTTTGGGCCAACTGTCAAAGGCATTTTCGCGTGCGATCACATGTAGGAAGTCTGCATGACGCAGGGGTGTTTTGTCGCTCTTTGGCGCGGCAGATTTGACGCGAGTTAGGGCTGTGGCATCTAGAGCTTCGTAAGCACGCCTTAAGGCTTTGGCGTCACGGCGCAATTGGTCGATGGATTTTGTCATCGGGCTCCTCATCACTTGGCCCGCCGATCCGCTTCTAGGGGGCATGAGAAACACCGAAGGGTGTTGTTCTAAGCATGTATCGGGGTGCCGATGACGGCTTTCCGCGGACCTGGGTGCCACCCCGAAGTGGCATGCCGAAACCTATAAGCGAGATTAACGACACCGCGCAAGTCTTGACCCGGATCAAGGCGGCGCTGGTGTGGCGCGGCTAGAGTCGGGGCAAGTTCAGCAATTGGAGGAACAAAGATTGTCTCATACACCACACGAACTCGCAGAAGAATTCCCAGAGCACATTGAAAAGATGAGTGCGCTCAAACAATCGGATGCGCATTTTGCCGGGCTCTTTGACAGCTACCACGACATCAACCGCAGTATTCACAGAGCAGAGACAAATGTTGAGCCGATGGATTCACTGGCCGAGGTTGATCTGCGCAAGCAAAGGGCGCAGTTGAAAGACGAGATTTGGGGGTATCTCTCCGCCTAATGTAGGGCTTGTTGGTGGACGCTCCTGTCCTGTCGGTCTAACCTCTTTCGAGGCGAATCCGACCGGGGACTTCATGAGCGACACCACCGACACAGGCTATCAGGTTCTGGCACGGAAATACCGGCCTGAAACGTTTGCCGATCTTGTCGGGCAGGACGCCATGGTGCGAACGCTTAAGAATGCGTTCGAGGCAGACCGGATCGCCCAAGCCTTCATTATGACCGGCATTCGCGGCACCGGGAAAACAACGACCGCCCGGATCATCGCGAAGGGTATGAATTGCATAGGGCTCGACGGAAACGGTGGTCCTACGACGGATCCTTGCGGACAGTGCGAGCATTGTGTCGCCATTGCTCAGGGGCGTCATGTGGACGTTCTGGAAATGGACGCGGCCAGCCGAACCGGGGTGGGCGATATCCGTGAAATTATTGACTCCGTTGCCTATCGCGCGGCGTCTGCCCGCTACAAAATTTACATCATCGACGAAGTTCACATGCTGTCGACCAGTGCGTTCAATGCGCTGTTGAAGACGCTGGAAGAGCCGCCCGAGCATGTGAAGTTCATCTTTGCGACGACGGAAATCCGGAAGGTTCCGGTCACTGTTCTGTCACGGTGTCAGCGTTTTGACCTGCGCCGCATTGAGCCAGAGGTGATGATCGCGCTTTTACGGAAGATTGCGACGGCGGAAAACGCAGAAATAACAGACGATGCATTGGCATTGATTACACGGGCTGCTGAGGGATCCGCACGAGATGCACAGTCGCTTTTGGATCAAGCGATCAGCCATGGGGCCGGAGAAACCACAGCGGATCAAGTACGCGCGATGCTTGGATTTGCGGATCGCGGGCGGGTCTTGGACCTTTTCAATCAGATCATGGCTGGAGATGCCGCAGGTGCGTTGACCGAACTGTCGGCACAATATGCTGACGGGGCTGACCCGCTTGCCGTGCTTCGAGATCTGGCTGAGATCACCCATTGGATCAGCGTCATACGGATCACCCCGGAAGCGGCTGATGATCCTACGGTCAGCCCAGACGAGCGAGCGCGTGGAAGGGAGATGGCAGATCGATTGTCGATGCCAATTCTGGCTCGCATGTGGCAGATGTGCTTGAAATCACTTGAAGAAGTCACAATGGCGCCAAATGCAATGATGGCCGCAGAGATGGCGGTAATCCGCATGACGCATGTGGCAGAACTGCCGACTCCGGGTGATCTTGTTTCCAAGCTCAAAGACACACCAGTTCCCCCCGCTCCCGGCGGAGGAGGAGGCGGTGGCGGTGGCATGTCCGGAGGGAGCCAATCAAGTGGTGCCAGTGCCGTCGCAGACCGCGCGGCAGCCATGCAAACCAGCGGCGGTGTCTCGGCGTCTGGAGCACAAACCGCGCTTGCACAGGCACCTGAAAGTGCATTGGCCCGATTTCCTACATTTCAGCACGTTGTCGATCTGATCCGGTCAAACCGAGACGTGAAGTT